>CALFEA010000072.1 GCA_937950385.1 uncultured Altererythrobacter sp.
AGCTGGTCTTCTGGATTGTCAAACAGCCAGGCATGCTCGCCATCATCGCCGGAATTGGTACCTATCCAAGCAGCAAGCCTATCCGCCAAATCACCCGGTTGAGGACGCTTTGCGCCCGACAGCAATTCTTTGAAATGCCTCAGTCGCCGCAGCTTTGGATCATTGGCATAGGTCGCATCAACCGCCGCTGAGATAGTCGCCAATTCCTCTGGGCCATCGGCGGCCAAAAGCACGCCGAGCCAATCGCGCAGGAACGCTCGGTTCGCAGGGTTATCTGGCAAGGCCAGCGGATTAAAGCCCGTTGGCTCGCCCGCGCTGATCCGGTCATAGCGCCCGCCAATCCCGCGCACGAACAGTTCCGCGCCGCGATCCTTGTCGAAGAGCACTGTGCGCGGCGCGAATTTCTGAGCCTGTGCCGCGAGGAAATTCATCACCACGGTTTTGCCCGAACCGCTGGGGCCGATGACCGAGAAATTGCCCAAATCGCCGTGATGGAAATTGAAGAAGAACGGCGTGGCTGAGGTGGTCTCCAGCAGAGTGACCGCATCGCCCCAATGATTGCCGCTCGCCTGACCCAATGCAAATCCGTGCAGACTGCCAAAGCTCGCCATATTGGCAGACGATATCAGCGCGCGGCGCACCACATATTGCTCATTACCGGGGAATTGCGCCCAAAAGCTGGGTTCCAAATTGGTGTCTTCGCGCACAGCAATCGCGCCGGTATCCGCCAATGCAGCGGAACACGCTGCTGCTGCCTCATCCAACCGCGCCAAATTCCTCTCGCGGATCATAACCGTCAAATGATGATCGCCAAATCCGACCGAGCCATTGCCCAGCGCATCACGCGCAGCCTGCATATCGGCCCGCTCTGCTGCGGCATCCTCGTCAACCGAACGCAGGCGGCGCAGCGCCAGATCAATCCGCTCGCGCGCAGTGGTGCGTTCTGCCGGCGCATAGCTTTCGCAAACCGTCATTTCATATGGCAAGCGCAGCAGGCCATCGAGCAGACCGGCAGAGGTTGCCTCTGGATAGTCTTTCAGCCCGAGGATCGAGGCAAAATCAGGCTCACCCGATCCGCGCAATTCCATCGCATCCAAGCCAAAACTGGCGCGGCGATAGGGCAGCATTTGGCCTATATCTGTGTCATCTGACGGACGCCGCACGGGCCGCATTTCGCCATTGTAAAGCGCGCTCAAAAATTCGAGCATTTCGGAATTTACGCTCTCTGCGCCATCTGAACTGTAATCGGTCAGCACGGCTGCGCCATAAGCCGATAGCGAGGCAACCAGCCCCGTCACCGCAGATTGCAAAGTGCGCACATCGCGCGGATCAGCCTCAAGCTCTGCCTGGCCGGTGCGGTTCCAAAGGCGCGAGAACCGTTCGACCAGCCCCGCTTTGCCGCGCGCGGGACGCCGGATCAGCGTGATAAATTGATCATTGATAAACAGCGAGCCGCCCGCAAGCCGCTCTTTCCAGCGCGCATCAATATGTTGGCTAAGCGGGTCTTCGAAATCCGCGTCCAGCTCCACCTCAACACGGCGGCGGATCACATGGTGATACATGACAAAGCGGCTATCGAGGGTAGAGCGCAGCATCACCTCGCGGGTTGCTGCATGGGCGTTAAGAGCGTCGCTATCCTCTGTTTCGAACAGCAGGCCGGGCACTTGCACCGTGGTCATCACCGATCCATCGCGCAGCAGCACCATGCTTTCATCGATCAGGCGCGCATAGGGCAGCCGGTCGCCCGCAAGGGCTTCCTTTTCGCTCCAACTGGCGGCTCCTAACCATTTCATCGTATTGCCGCCCTCCTAAGGCGCGTAGCTATTGCAGCCCCAACGTTTAAAATTCTTCACCCGCGGGCAAGTCGATACTTTTGTAATCCAAAGATCAAACACGCGCGGCTCGCGCAAGGATACGAAATAGCCGATCGCATGGGTGATAAAGGGCACGGGGATGATCCACAGGCTCTTAAAAATCAGAAAGGCAATCGTCGTCACCATCAGATTGATGATGAAGAAATTCATCGTCACCCCGGCGAACATTTGCGGGCGGGTGAGTGCGCGGTGCACGGGATGGCGGGTGAGCTGCGTCACGGGTTTAGCCTGCTGCCCCTTGGATCCCTGCGACAATGGCGCTGGCGCCAAACAGGATGAACACCCCAATGATAACGGTCGCACCAAAGCGCCAATTCATCCGGCCTGTCAGCATCATAAAGCCAATTGCTGCGACCGCCATAACTGCCACTGTGGTTGCAATTGTGCCAAGCAAAGTGCCCTGCAACCAGCCAAGCGCATTGACGACAGGGCCAGAGCCCGCCGGATCAGCGGCCTGTGCCAAAGCAGCCGTTGGTGCAGCAAGCATAAATGCCATCAGGCTTTGGGCAGTAAGACGCAGTTTTGATCGCATGTATTCAAGTCCTCAAATCGTTGAATTCAATTGCTTGGTGCCGGAGCGGCGGGAGCAGGAACGGGCCGAACAGTCTGAACCCGCGAATGGTTTGACAGCCGCCCCATGATCGCCGCAACATATTTCTGAGTTTCACGAATGCGCGGGATCCCGCCCGCTTTTATCACACGCCCCGGACCCGCATTATAGGCGGCCAGCGCCTTCTCCAGATCACCGTCAAACCGGTCGAGCTGCTGGCGCAAATAGCGCGCGCCCCCTTCCAGATTTTGCATTGGATCATCAGGATTGACGCCAAGTTCGCGCGCAGTGGCTGGCATAAGCTGGGCAAGTCCGCGCGCTCCAACTGGCGAACGAGCGCCCGCCCGCCAGCGGCTTTCTTGCCAGACAAGCGCCTCGATCAGGCTAGGGCTAAGATCAAAGCGTGCGGCGAGTTCATGCACTTTGGCGGCATATTGCAGCGGGATGCCTCGTGAGTGCTCCTGCGGGATCGCAATCGCTTCGCTAGGAATATTGGAGGTATCGGCATAAGGCGCAGACAGAGCGGTTACTTCTGACCGGGCCGCATTTTTAGGCAAACTGCGCGACTGGTCGCCAGCGATCCACACCGCAGCCCCATCATCGCCAATTTCCAGCACATCAGCGGCCGCAGGACTGCCTGCAGCTGCAATAAATGCCGCTGTAACAATAGCGTAAACCCGCAAATGAATCGCTTTTTCCTCCATTACTCTGATGTGTTTACCCTAATTTTCCGCCTTGTGGCAGAAATCATGCGTTCAAGGGTAAGACTGAGCGATTAAGCGTTAGGGTAAACGGATGAGCTGCAAGGTGAACGGGGCTTTATTTCCCCTTTACAGTAACTTGGTCCATCGCAGGGCTAGGCATACCCATGCCGGTTGGCCACTTTGGCAGATAGGGCGCTTCTAGAGCCGCGACCTCTTCCACCGTCAGCGCAATATCCATAGCCGCCACTGCATCTGCAATATGGTGCGGTTTGGTCGCCCCTATGATCGGAGCCGTCACAGCGGATTTGCTATAATGCCAAGCCAGTGCCACGCTCGCCCGGGCGACCCCGCGTGCCTCTGCAACCACGCCAACCGCATCGATGACAGCGCGGTCGGCAGCGTCGCCATCCTTATACAGCATTTTGCCAACACCATCGGTTTGGCTGCGCACGGTTTCTTCGTCAATTGCGCGGGTCAAGCGGCCGCGTGCCAGCGGGCTCCACGGGATCACACCGACCCCTTCGGCCTCGCACAGTGGCAACATTTCGCGCTCTTCTTCGCGATAAAGGAGATTGAGCTGGTTCTGCATCGCAATAAACCGCGTCCAGCCATTAGCGCGCGCGGTTTCCTGAGCCTTGGCAAATTGCCATGCGAACATTGATGATGCGCCAATATACCGCGCTTTGCCCGATTTCACGATATCGTGCAGCGCCTCCATCGTTTCCTCAATGGGGGTTTCATCATCCCAGCGGTGGATTTGGAACAGGTCGACATAATCCATGCCCAGCCGCGCCAGACTGTCATCAACGGCTTGCATCAAGCTTTTGCGCGATAGGCCGCCGGTATTGGGAGCATTGCGCCAAGGGATATACGCCTTCGTCGCGACCACAATCTCATCTCGGCTTGCCATTTCGCGCAGCAATTTGCCTGTAATTTCTTCAGATGTGCCGCCTGAATAGCCGTTTGCTGTATCAAAGAAGTTGATACCCGCTTCCAATGCGCCGCGAAAAAAGGGCCTGCTTGCCTCTTCATCAAGCAGCCAGTCACCGTGCCAGCCTTTGGATGTGTCGCCATAACTCATGCAGCCAAGGCAGAGCCGCGAGACTGAAAGGCCAGAATTGCCAAGGCGGGTAAACTGCATGATTATTTCCTACGAAAGAGTCAGTCCGCCATCCGCGATCACCGTCTGCCCCGTGACATAAGCGGACAGCGGCGAGGCGAGGAACAATGCCACACCCGCCATATCCTCCGGAGTGCCCATTCGGCGCATGGGGATGGATTTGATCGAGGCCTCGCGCCTTTCATCATTGTCTGTCGTCACCGCCGTCAGCTTGGTCGGAACAAGGCCGGGCGCGATACCGTTCACGCGGATCTGATCACGCGCCCATGCCTCGCCCAAAGTCTTCACGAGGCTGGCGGCCCCTGCTTTTGACGCGGCATAGGCCGGCGTGCCGAGCGTGGATTTGAACGCTGCGACAGAGCTTACGACGATGATCGTGCCTTGGCGCTCCCTCAGCCCATCATGGAAAGCACGTGCGCAATCCATCACCGAATTGAGGTTCACTTGAACAACATCATCCCACCCTTCTTGCGCAAATTCCGCGCGGCCATAACGCACTGTGCCTTGGGACAAGACAAGCGTATCCACGCCGCCCAAATCCGCTGCCAAAGCGTCCGCCGATTTGCGGTCCATCACATCGAGATGGTGATAGGTGAGGCCGGACAAATCGCTGCCCTCTTGCGGTGTATATTCGCTTGCCGAGGCCCGCGTTCCGGTGACATGCACCAGCGCACCGCGCTCTGTGAACGCATGGGCAATGCCATTGCCAATCCCGCTCGACCCGCCAATGATCAGAGCGGTTTTTCCTGTGAAATCAAGGAGGTCAGCCAAGGCTTTCTCAGATCGCACGGGAAATCACTTCCTTCATAATTTCAGATGTGCCGCCATAAATCCGCTGCACCCGCGCATCACGCCACAGCCGCGCAATCGCATATTCATTCATATAGCCTGCGCCGCCATGCAGTTGTAGCGCCGCATCGACGCATTCCCACTGCATTTCAGTGTGCCACAGCTTGGCTGCGCTGGCCTCATCGGTGGTTAGCTCTCCGCGCAAATGGCGCGCAATTGCCCAATCCAAATGGGCCCAGCCGACCTGCAATTTCGCTTGCAGATCAGCGAGGGTAAATTTGGTGTTTTGGAACTCAAACACCGTGCTGCCAAAAGCCTTGCGATCCTTGGTGAAATTGACTGCCTCATCAAACGCACGCTGCGCGCCGCCCATGGCCGATACGGCAATGGACAGACGTTCTTGCGGAAGCTCCTCCATAAGATGGATAAAGCCGCGCCCTTCCCCGCCCAATATGCTGGTTTTGGGCACGCGCACATCTTCAAAGAATAGCTCAGATGTGTCAGCGGCGTGCTGGCCGATTTTATCGAGGTTGCGGCCCTTGGCAAATCCGGGCGTTTCCGCATCAACCAAAATCAGCGATGTGCCTTTTGCACCGGCGCCTGGATCGGTCTTGGCGACGACGATCACTACATCTGCATTTTGGCCATTGGTGATGTAGGTTTTTGAACCATTGATGACGAGGTGATTGCCATCCGCTGCCGCGGTTGTGCGGATGCCCTGCAAATCGCTGCCCGTGCCTGGTTCCGTCATCGCAATCGCGGCGATCACATCGCCAGAGATCATACCGGGGAGATATTTCGCTTTTTGCTCATCGCTGCCAAGCCGCTCAAAATAATTGACGGTGATATCGTTTTGCAGCGTGAAGCCAGCCGATGATCCGATATAGCCTAGCTCTTCCGCCAGAACGCAGTTGAAGCCGAAATCAAGGCCCAATCCGCCGTTTTCTTCGCTGACAGTAGGGCAGAGCATGCCCGCCTCGCCCAGCGCTTTCCATGCCGCGCGCGGCGTGATGCCTTTTTCCTCATGCTCGTCCAAATGCGGCACCATATGCTCGGCAAACACCTTACGAACCGTGTCGCGAAATGCCTCGTGATCGTCATTATAGGCCGTGCGGCTCGATGTGTTCAGCGCAGTAATTGCCATCAAATTTCCTCTAATCTTTCAATATTTCGCGCAAGGTTCCATCATAGTCCCAGCGCTTATTCGCATTAATCAGGTGCAGCCGCCAATGACCGGCTGCCGCATCGCCATCACCGCTTTCGATCAAATCAATCAGATTGCGGAAGCTTTTGACGACTTTCTTCTTTTCATGGCTCGTGGTTTCCTGGTGCAGAGCCACGATTTGAAGCACCACTTGTCCCATCAAACCCTGCAACATTTGGATCACCAAATGCAGCGTTTCATTCCCGCCGAGCTCCACCAGCAGCCGGTGCGCCTCGTTAAAAGCGCTGAAAAATTCCTGCGTGCTTTTGCTTTCGCTTAATCCATCAATCCGGTCGATTTCTGCGCGCAATTGTTCAAGCTTGGCCTTATTGGCCTCCCGCGCCAAATTGCGAACGGCAAACAGTTCAATTGCTAAGCGCGCCTCAAATAGGTCTGGCACGCTGACATTATTGGCTTGCAAAACGAAGCTGGCATAGCGCGCCACACTGCTGACTTGGGGCCGGCTGACGCGCGCGCCCGTGCGTGATCCGCGCGAGACAGAGATAAGGCGCTCCGTTTCCAAAATGCGGAAAGCCTCGCGCAAGGTGGGCCGCGAAATACCAAACTGCTCCATCAGCTGACCCTCGGAAGGCAAAGAGTCGCCTTCCTCCAGATCGCCATCAATAATGCGCACACGAATGCGGTCGGCGACCAATTCTGCCGTCTTGGGAATACGCTCAGGCTCTTGCCCGCCCAGCGCCATCAACCCAGAGTTTTGTTCGTTCACAGCGCCTTCTGCCTCTTATTCTCGTGCCCATTAAATCAGCACGTCCGACATAGTTAGCGATGTTGGAGCCGGTTGTCAGCCTGACAAATGGATCAGGCATTGATTGCGAGCAATTGGGCGCACTCACGCAATTCGCTTGCAAAACATGCGCAATTCCCTTGATAGGCTGCATCCATGAAAAGCTATCTCACCACGCCCATCTATTACGTCAACGCCGCCCCGCATATTGGCCATGCACATACGTCTGTGATGGCCGATATATTGAAGCGCAACAAGCTGGCGCGCGGCATGGATGTGCGCCTGTCGACGGGCTGCGATGAGCATGGCCAGAAAAACCAAGAGGCTGCCGAGGCATTGGGTCTTGCCCCCCAAGATTACCTCGACCAGCGCGCCGAGGAATTTCAGCGCCTGTTCGATTTAGTAGGCGTAGATTACGACTATTATGTCCGCACCACGCGGCCCGGCCACAAGGAAGCTGTCGCGCGCGCAGAACAGCAATTGTTCGATGCCGGATTGATCGTGAAAAAGAGCTACACTGGCAAATATTGCAAAGGCTGCGAACAGTTCAAAAAAGAAAGCGACCTTACAGAAGAGGGCCGCTGCCCTGAGCATACCAATATCGAATTGGAGCTCATTGATGAGCCCAATTACTTCTTCCCGATGGAGCCCTATCGCCAGCGTCTGATCGATCACATCAACGCCAATCCTGATTTTGTTGATCCGCCAATGTATCGCGGCGAGCTGCTGAAAATGCTGGAAGAGCCGCTCGAGGATCTCTCGATTTCCCGGCCCAAGGCGCGGGTGTCTTTGGGCATTGAGCTGCCCTTTGATGCCGATCACGTAACCTATGTGTGGTTCGATGCGCTGCTTAACTATCTCACCAATTTGGAATTTCCAGATGGCAATTATCAAGACTGGTGGAGCGAATGCCAGCATTTGATTGGCAAGGATATTTTGAAGACCCACGGCGTTTATTGGCCCACCATGCTAATGGCGCTGGACCTGCCCTTGCCCAAAGGTCTGGTGGTGCACGGCCATTGGCTGGGCGATGGCGGCGTCAAAATGTCCAAGACGCTAGGCAATGTCGTCGACCCGATCGAAGTGGCCGAGAAATACGGGGTCGATGCTCTGCGCTATTACCTCGCGCGCCACATGCGCACAGAAAGCGATAGCCAAATCTCCGCAGAGACGATTGCGCAAGTCTATTCCAGCGAGCTGGCGAATAAGTTTGGCAATCTCCTCAGCCGTGCAGGCAAGTTTGCCAAGGCGCGGTTTGATGGAGTGCCGCAAATGGGCGCTCTGAACGAGGCTGATGAGGCTGTGCGTGCAAAGGCTTTGGCAGCAGCGCAAGGTTTGGCGGAAGAAATCACACTAACGCAATTGCCTGAACGCGTTGCCGCTTTGGTGGATGCAGCGGAAGAGTTGAACGCCTATTTCGCGCATAGCGCGCCGTGGGATCTGATGAAGGAAGAGGCGACACAGGCCCGCGCTGGCACAGTCGTATATGTCGCAATCGACAGCCTGCGATTGCTTTTTGAAGCTTTGCGGCAAATCATTCCCGTCTCATCCGACAAGGCGCTTGCAATGATGGGAGTAGATGCGCCAGCTGCACCTTGGTCTCCTGCATTGGATCAACTTAAAAGCGGCTCAGCCTTGGGCGAGATTGAAGTGCTTTTTGCAAGAGTGGACTGACGCGTCGATTGACGCGCGGAGTAAGGCCGCTAAAACTGCGCTCCATGAAAAACATTCCAGGTCCAAACCGCTTCGCCCTGATTATCGCCCTGCTACTGCCTGTCTATTTCATAGTAGCCGCCTTGGGCACGAAATTCGGGTTTTGGGATTTTAAGATCGGGCTGGTTGCGTTGACATTTGGCGCTGGCATCTGGCTGGTCGGCATTGTCGCTTTAGTGGCCTTGGTCACGCTGATCATGGCTGTACGCAAGGCCCCGCGAAATGGCTGGTTTGCGTCGCTCGTTGCTTTGCTCATCCCCTTGGGATTTGTCGGATTTGGAGCTAGCGCTGCAGGGGTAGGAGAAGCCAATCCGATCCATGATGTGGCGACCGACGTCACCGATCCGCCCAGCTTCTCTGATGCGACGATGGACATTCGGCGCGCTGAGCAATCCAATCCGCTGCCTAAATATGACGTGCCATTGGGCAAATTGCCGCCATGGCAAAACGCCGCAGCTGAATTGCAAAGCCAATCGCATGCGCAGTTTATCGCAAGCAATTATGCCGAACTCACGCCTATTCC
>CALFEA010000073.1 GCA_937950385.1 uncultured Altererythrobacter sp.
ATCCCTATTTCGGCAGTGCGGGTGAATTAACCGCCATGGCCCATTTGGAAGCTGGTGATGAGGCAAAGGCTGGCGCGATGTTTGCCGATATTGCCAAGTCTGAAGAGGTGCCAGAAAGCCTGCGTCAGCGCGCGCGCCAAATGGCTGGAATGCTGGGCGTGGATGCGATTGAAGACGTTGATGAATTGTTGGAAGAGCAAGGCATCGCAACTGCCAGTGCTGCAAAAGAAGCTGAAGAAGCCGCTGCGGCTGATGCGGCTGTTGAATAAACCGCCACAAATATGGCTCAAATGGCACATGAAACAGGACCATTTATGAAATTTGCGACAACACATTTTGCCCCAAATTCTGCTGCTAAGGCTGGCGTAAAAACCGCTGGCAGAGCATTGATGGCAGGCGCTTTGGCAGCCTTGCTTACAGGCTGCGCTGGCGGCTTGTTCGGCGGCGGTGATGACAAAAAAACCACTCCAACAGTGGGTGAGCGTGTTCCAGTGCTTTCCCGGATTGAAAGCGGGGCCAGTGTTGATCCAACGCTTGCCGGTGTTTCGGTTGTTTTACCGCCGGCACAAGTCAATGCAGCATGGGCGCAAGTGGGCGGCTCGGCGAGCAAATCGTATGGCCATTTGGCGTTGGCTGATGCGCCCGCGCGCGTTTGGACAGCCTCGATTGCAGGTTCCAGCAACCGCCGCCGTTTGGCCGCAGCCCCGGTTGTGGGCGCTGGTAAGCTGATCGCGGTTGATACTGGCGGCGTAGTGCATGCGATGGATTCCAAGACCGGCGCGAGTGTTTGGACGTACCGGATGGAAGTGGATGATAAAATTGAAGCATCTGCTTTTGGCGGCGGAGCCAGCATTGACGGTGCCCGCGTTTATGCCACCAATGGCGTGGGCCAAGTTGTTGCTTTGAACGCAGCAGACGGCACGGAAGTATGGAAAAGCAAACCAGCGGGGCCATTGCGCGGTTCGCCAACGATTGCTTTTGGCCAAGTCTATGTGATGACGCAGGACAACCAAATCTATGCGCTTGATGCAAACACCGGCGCGGTTGTCTGGAATGAGGGCGGTTCATCCACCCAAGCGGGCGTGTTCGGCGTGGCTGCACCTGCGGCAGGTCAAGGCACAGTTATCGCAGGCTATTCCAGCGGAGAGCTCAACGCGCACCGTTATGAGAATGGCCGGACATTGTGGGCCGATGCTTTGGCGCGCACATCGATTTCAACCGAAGTTAGCTCGCTGACCGATATTGATGCCGATCCGATTATCGATTCAGGCCGCGTCTATGCGCTTGGCCAAGGCGGCCGGATGGCAGCTTATGAGCTGGTCACAGGCCAGCGGGTTTGGGAGCTCAACCTCGCCGGTATTTCCACCCCTGCGATTGCAGGCGAGTGGATTTTTACTCTGACCGATGATGCTCGCCTGCTCGCGATTGCGCGTTCAACTGGTAAGGTGCGCTGGATCACGCAATTGCCGCAGTGGCGCAAAGAGAAAAAGAAAGAAGGGCCGATCTTTTGGACGGGCCCCGTTTTGGCTGGCAACCAGCTGTGGGTCGCCAATTCAGAAGGGCTGATTTACAAAATCAGCACGGGCGAAGGCGCTGCTTCTAGCCATGCTGATCTGAAGCAACCGATCAGCCTGCCGCCAATTGTGGCCGATAATATGCTGTATATCTTGGATGATAGCGGCCGGATTAGCGCCTACAAATAGGCCCGCTGTGCCTTCGAAGGCGCCGCATTCACCGTATTAACTTTTGCATGGCCGCTTGTCTCGCAATGGGGGCGGGCGGCCAGCGCGCGTGACAATCGCCAATTTTCCGCCCAGCTCTTACCGTGGTTTTAACCCTTCTCTTGGTAAGCGGCACGCTGATATGGAAAAAACTTCGCAAGCTATTGGCGTTAAGACGCCCGCTCTCCCCAAGAGTGACGTGTCCGCAGGTGTCGGTATTGCCGGTCTGCTTGGTCTGGTGTTCTGGCTATTGTTTTGTCGGACATACCCGTTAACGGCGGAATTCCTTGATCTGCCTGGTCCGCGTGTCCGGCTTTCTGGTCAGCATGCTGCACTGGCAGCTTTGCTATTCTCCGCTGTGCCAATGGCGGTTTGGTCGCTGCTGGTGGACAAGGTCCATTTGCGCCCTTCAACCGGTATTGATTGGAAGCGCGTGCGCCCCAATGGCGAGATCATGGATGTGTCCGTGGTCAAGATCGCCGGTCTTTGGGCCACTTGGGCAATCATAGCTGCGTTCTACTGCCTCGCGCGGTGGTATTGGAACGGGCAATATTTGTTTGCGATCGATGTTCTAAAATATGCGATTATCCCGATGGTTGTGCTCTCGGTACCATATGTAATGTGGCT
Organism: uncultured Altererythrobacter sp.; assembly: GCA_937950385.1. Taxonomy (GTDB): domain Bacteria; phylum Pseudomonadota; class Alphaproteobacteria; order Sphingomonadales; family Sphingomonadaceae; genus Erythrobacter. Next base: position 2,349 of record CALFEA010000073.1, read on the forward strand.
CGACCGCCGGATGGTGCAGCCCAAGGATCACGCATGGCACTTTGGTGCGATGCTGATCGGCCGCGAGGCTTGGGACCCTGAAGAGGTGAAAAAGCACTGGCGCGCATGGGCGATTAAGGGCTTTTTTGGCGCCTTCATGATCTCGATCCTGCCTCCGGGCTGGGCGGAATTGGTCAATGCGCAACCTGCCGAACTGATCAATGATCCGGTCAAGTTTGTTCTGCTCATGATCACGGCATTGTTTGTAATCGACGTCCAAATTGGCACAGTTGGCTATCTGTTCACTCTGCGCCCGTTGGATGCGCATATCCGAAGTGGCAATCCGCTTCTGGCAGGGTGGCTTGCCGCACTGATTTGCTATCCACCATTTGTTTGGGGCATCATCGGGAACGGTCAAGTCTTGAGCTATGAGCACAATATTGGTGGTTGGGGCCATTGGATTGGAGGCAACACTGCGCTTGTCTGGGTATGGGGCATGTGGCTAATTGTGCTCACTGCGATCTATGCTTGGGCCACAGTTGCCTTTGGCATTCGCTTCTCAAACCTCACTTACCGCGGCGTGCTGACGAACGGGCCGTACCGCTTCACGCGGCACCCTGCATATTTGTCCAAGAACTTGTTCTGGTGGTGCTCTGCGATGCCATTCCTCGTCACCAATGGTTCGGCGAGCGATGCGATCCGCAACACATTCTTCCTATTATGCGTCAATGCGATTTATTTCTGGCGCGCTAAAACGGAAGAGAAGCATTTGCTGGCCGAAGATCAGAAGTACCGCGATTATCACGCATGGATGTCAGAGCATGGCGTTATCACCAGCCGCCTGACTAAGATCACACGCGCGATTAAGCGCCGTCGAGGCCCGAATGCGGTTCGCGCATCCAATGATTTAACGCAGGAACCAGCGGAATAATCGCTAGCTTAGACGCGTTTACATCAAAGGCACGCCATCATCGGCTGTGTATTTGATCGCTTCTTCGACTGTCACATCAAGGCCTGCAAGCGCGCCTTGAAATGCGGCCATATGCGGTGTTGCGAAATGCGCGGCGAGAGCGGCATCATCCACCCATTTTTCAACGATATGCATGACAGATGGGTCGCAAATATCGGTGGTGAAGCTGTAGGCAATGCAGCCTTCTTCTTCCATTGTCGCATCAACCATTGCTTTGATTGCATCACGCGCGGCATCCACTGCGCCATCGCCCACTTTGGCTTTCGCTAAAACTATCAGCATGTTTGAATTCCCTCTTTAGAAGCTGTCTTCATAGGCGCGGGTGATATCGCCGGCCCACTCTCCATTATATTGATCGAGCAAGCGCTGGGCGGGCACTTTGCCGCTGGCGACGATTTCGTCCAATGGCTCCAAAAAGCCTGTTTCATTATCGCCGCTGGTGTTGAGACGTCCGCGAGATTTGAGACCCTCGCGCGCAATCGCCAAAATATCGCGGCCCAGATCGCGCATGGTTCCGCCGCGCGGTAGAGGCGCGTCCAAGGCTTGGGCAGGCGCGGCGTTGCGCAGAGCTTCGCGTTCTTCAACCGACCAATGTTTGACGCGGTCCCACGCAGCATCCAGCGCACCTTGATCGTACAGCAATCCAGTCCAGAAGGCGGGCAGGGCGCAAATGCGGTTCCAAGGGCCACCATCGGCTCCGCGCATTTCTAGGAAGCTTTTCAGGCGCACTTCGGGAAAGGCGGTGGAGAGGTGATCCCACCAATCGCTTTCGCGCGGGAATTCGCCCGGCAATGCAGGCAGTTTGCCTTGCATGAAATCGCGGAAAGATTGCCCGGCTGCATCGATATATTTCCCGTCCCGAAAGACGAAATACATCGGCACATCCAGCATGTAATCAGTCCAGCGTTCATAGCCAAAACCCTCGTCAAAAACGAAGGGCAGCATGCCGGTACGCTGCGGATCTGTGTCGGACCAAATGTGGCTGCGATAAGAAAGGAAACCGTTCGGTTTACCCTCGGTGAAGGGCGAATTAGCAAACAGGGCCGTCGCCAAAGGTTGCAATGCCAGACCGGTACGGAACTTCTTGGCCATATCGGCTTCTGACGAATAATCCAGATTGACCTGAATAGTGCAGGTGCGCAGCATCATATCAAGGCCCAAATCGCCAACTTTGGGCATATGGTTCATCATGATGCCATAGCGCCCCTTGGGCATAACGGGCAGCTCTTCGCGGGTTTTATCCGGCCACATGCCTAGGCCAAGGAAGCCAACGCCGCATTTCTCGCCAATCGCTTTGACTTGCTCCAAATGGCGGCCGGTTTCATTGCAAGTCTGATGCAGGTTTTCCAGCGGCGCGCCCGACAATTCCAGCTGGCCAGCAGGCTCCAAGCTAACCGCGCCATCTGCGCCTTTCAGCGCGATAACATTGCCGCCTTCTTTAACCGGTTCCCAGCCAAATTGCGTCATCGCCATCAACATATCGCGAATGCCGCATTTTTCGTCATAGGATGGCGCTGCAAAATCCGCGATTTTATAGACCAGCTTTTCGTGTTCGGTCCCGATGCGCCAATCAGCCTTAGGCTTTTCGCCCGCCTGCATCGGCGCGATCAATTGGTCGCGGCTTTCGATGATTGGATCAGCTTTGTCTGAGGTTTCGCGTGTGCTCATATCAGTTTCTCTATGCAACGTAGCTTAGGTTGGGAAGACCTATTCGCCATTTTTCCAATCACCGCACATGCCCATCCATACAGCGGTGGCGGCAATGGCTGCGGTTTCTCCCCTTAGTATTCGCGGTCCCAAGCCGATTGGTGACACATTGGGATGATCGCGCAGCATTTCTCGTTCTGTATCGTCAAAGCCGCCCTCTGGCCCGATGAGCATTGCGGCGGGGCCAGTGCTTTTTGCAAAAGCCTCGGCCGCGGGCTCGCCGCCTTCCTCGTCAGCGAAGAAAAGCGTGCGGTCAGATGGCCAATCGCGCAGCATGGCGGCGAGCTTTTGCGGTTCGCTAATCTCTGGCAAAGCCGTGCGCGCGCATTGTTCTGCCGCCTCAATCGTCAGCGTCTCTGCGCGGCTCATATTGAGCTTATCCGCAACGCAGCGCCGCATGATCACGGGGTGAATGGCAGCAACCCCAAGCTCGGTCGCTTTTTCTAGCACTTGATCGAAACGGTCTTTTTTTAACAATGCGGGGCAGAGCCAAAAATCTGGCACATCTTCGCGGGCGCGCAATTGCTCCACCGGCTCCAGCACAACCTCGCGCTTACTTGCATTCACCACGCGGCAGACCCATTCGCCTGTGATATTATCGCAAAGGATGACAGCATCGCCCGCGGCAATCCGCATGACTTTGGCTAGGTAATGGGCTTGATTGCCTGAAATTAGGACGGTGCCGCCAGCTGTTATGGTTTCACCCACGAACAAGCGCGGCGCGCTCTTAGGCGGCCATGCAGGTGTTTTTGGGTTCGGACTAGCGCTCATCCCCTTTGCACTAAGCGGTAGCGGCGTTAGGGAGCAAGCATGAACGACAATATCGTCCCCGATAGCCAGCATCGCAGCCTGATTGAGCGCCTTCCGCAGCTTCCGCGCGATCTTGCTCAATTGGCGCGATTTGACCGTCCGATTGGTTGGTGGCTGCTGTTTTGGCCCTGTGTTTGGGGCGTGTGGCTGACGGGGGCAGGGCCGCAATGGGAGCTGCTTGCATGGCTTCTGCTGGGCAGCATCGCAATGCGCGGGGCGGGCTGTGTCTATAATGATATTCTGGATGCAAAGCTGGATGCAAAAGTCGCGCGCACGGCTGCGCGGCCCTTGGCCAGCGGACGAGTGAGCAAGAAGGCGGCTTGGATTTGGCTGATTGTCCTGTGTTTGATTGGCCTGCTGGTGCTGTTTCAACTTCGGCAAGAGGCGCAGATTGTTGCTCTCGCCAGCCTTGCTTTGGTGGCGGCCTATCCTCTCATGAAACGCATTACATGGTGGCCGCAGGCGTGGCTGGGCATGGTGTTTACTTGGGGCATATTGGTGGGCTGGACGCAGCTACGCTTTGACGAATGGGCCGTCTTGGGCGCAGCATATCTTGGCGCGGTTTTTTGGGTCATCGGCTTTGATACGATCTATGCGCTGCAAGACCGCGAAGATGATGCGATGGTCGGAATTCGCTCATCAGCGCTGCGTTTGGGCGGCTGTGTTCGCGGCGGTGTGGCGATGTTCTATTCTGGCGCTGCGGCGCTATGGGCTACCGCGTTTTGGCTCTATCGCGGCGATTGGATTGCACTGCTGACATTGCTGCCGGTGGCGCTGCATTTGGCTTGGCAAGTTGCAACATTGGATACCGACGATGCGAACAACCCGCTGGCCCGTTTCCGTTCCAATCGCTGGGCAGGCGCGCTGATGGCGGCGGCCTGTTTTATTGTCGGTAACGCCTGAGGCGCGCGGGCGATGTGCAACCTCTACCGCATGACCAAGGGCAAGGATGAAGTCGCCAGCTGGTTCGATGCAGACAATGCATTGGACGGCGCGAATTTCGGGGAGGAAGTCTATCCCGGTTATCCCGGCGCGGTTGTAGCTGAGGGATCAGTGCGGTCCATGAAATGGGGTTTTCCGCTGGTGATGAAGGGTAAGCAGGGTCAGCTTCTTAAACCCAAACCGGTCAATAATGCGCGGCAAGACAAGCTGAAAAGTGCCTTCTGGCGCGGCAGTTTTGAAAATCGCCGCTGTCTTATTCCGCTGACCGGTTGGGCTGAGGCGCAAGGGGCAAAAGGCGCCATGACCCGCACTTGGATGCAAGTGCCGGGCGTGCCCATTTTTGCAGCCGCAGGCGTCTGGCGTATGAGCGATGAGTGGGGCGCGTGTTTCTCTATGATCATGACCGATAGCGCTGGACCAGCATCCGAAATTCACAGCCGGATGCCGGTGATCTTGGCACCTGCCGATTATGCGGGATGGGTAAGGGGAACTCCCCAGGCTGCGTTTGATTTGTGCCGCGCTTGGGACGGCGATTTGACGGTTGAGCGAACAGATGAAGCTTGGTCAAAAGCGGCGTCAGGCTCGCCCAAAAAGCCGCATGGACAAGGCGAGCAAGGCGCACTTTTTTGACGTTTCTTGGCTATGGCTGCGAACATCGGTTCGCGGGGCATAATCTCGTTCATACCGCGTCTCCTTCGCGGCTGCCTGCATAGCTGACGACTTCAAATTCAATCCCGTCCCAATCGAAGAAGTAGAACGTGCTGGGGCCGGGATCGTATTTGCCATCATTGAATGGCTCGAGCCCCGCATCCGCAACGATTTTGCGCGCAGCAGCAAAGTCATCGACGACGAAGGCAATGTGGTTAAGTGGCTGGCCTTTGGAGTAATCACCTTTGACATGATCGCCGGTGTAAAGTGCGAGATATGACGTTTCGGAACCGACATGGATCGTCCAGCCGTATTTGAGGCTTGGCCCGCGCCAGCGTTCGTGCCAGCCGAGCAGTTCTTTGAACAAATTGGCGCTGCGTTCAGGATCGGTAACGGAAATATTGGCGTGTTCAATTTGTCCCTTGGGCATAGCTAAGCTCCTGTAATTGAATTTCAATTCACACAATCTGGCGCGGTTTCGAATCGCTTTCATGATCGCCTGTTTGACTGTTGTGCAACCTCAATCTAACTTGAGGTCAAGCAATAATTAGGGGCTCTGATGGAGCCAATTTTTTCTACAAATCCAACCAAGGCCAAACGAGGCCAAAAGCGAGATGACGCGAGATGACCCCTAGACCAACGGCTAAAGACCTGATTTCTATCGGTGAAATGGCGAGGCGAACGGGCCTCTCAGTTTCGGCGATCCGGTTCTATGAGGACAAGGGGCTGGTCGAGCCAATCCGCACCAGCGGCAATCAGCGCAGGTTCCTGCGATCCGATATTCGGCGGCTGTCTTTCATTTTGATAGCGCAGCAATTGGGGCTGGCTTTGGGCGATATTGAAAGCGAGCTAGGGCGCCTGCCAAAGGGGCGCACACCCAATGCGCGGGACTGGCAAAAAATTAGCCGTTCCATTCGCGGAGGCATTGATAGCAAGATCGCTCAGCTAGAGCGGACGCGCGATAAATTGGATGGCTGCATCGGTTGCGGCTGCCTCAGCCTGACGCATTGCCAGCTGTATAATAAGGATGATGTGCTGGCGGATGAGGGTAGCGGGCCAAGAAAAATACTGGCGTAAAGTCCTGAGATAATTAGTATTCAGGTCCCAATTCAGGGTCCAAATCGCGCGGGCGTGCAAAATGCGCCAGTGTGCCGACACCGCCGCGAAGCTCGCTCCACTTATCGACCTTGCATTCAATCACGGCAAAGGCGGCGGTCGGGAATTTCGCTGAGGCTTCGTCGAACAGAGCATTCTCACGGTAAGGCGGAACCAGCTCCATCAGCATTTCTTGTAAGCCTGGATTATGCCCTGTGATAAGCACGGCATCGCTGTCTGATCCGTCCATGTGCGCATGGATCACATCGAGGATTGTCGGGGCGCTGGCGAGGTAAAGTTTTTTATCAAACACAGGGGCTTGCGGCAATTTCGCAGCTTCTAAAGTGCGCTTCACTCGCTCTGCCGGACTAGCCAAAACAGCGCCCCATTTGACCCCGTGATCGCGAATATGCGCGCCAATCAATGCAGCCCCTTTGCGCCCGCGATCGTTAAGCCCGCGATCAAAGTCGCGCGTTGCCAGATCATCCCAATCGGATTTGGCGTGCCGCAAAAGGCCAACAATTTTCACCTATGCGTGCTCCTCATCTGAATGGCCATGCGCTTCTCCACCAGAAGCGTTTGCTTGGGAAACACCACTCTTGGCGGCTTGTCCAGCCTCTACGCGTTCTAAAGCCTCGTCCAATGTCAGGCGCGTGACCGGCGTACCTTCGGGAAAGGCAGTGAGCAGGCGCGAGGGGAAGGCCGCTGAAAGGACGATAAAATGCCCAGCATCGTCTTTTGTGCGGATCAAGCGGCCAAATGCCTGCGCAATGCGGGCGCGAATAATCCGGTCATCATAGGCAGAACCGCCCGATGATGCCCGCCGTGCCTTGTGCAAAATATCGGGGCGAGGCCATGGCACTTGTTCCATCACGACACAGCGCAAGGAATGGCCGGGCACATCCACACCGTCGCGCAAAGCATCTGTGCCAAGCAAGGAACTGCGCGGATCATCGCGGAAAATATCAACCAATGTGCCGGTATCGATCGGGTCCACATGCTGCGCGTAGATCGGCAATCCTGCTCTGGCCAAGCGGTCGGCAATTCTTCCATGAACCGCGCGCATCCGGCGGATCGCCGTGAACAGGCCAAGCACGCCGCCACCTGATGCCTCGATCAATTTGGCATAGGCGCCGGAAAGAGCAGGCAGATCGCCTTTCTTAATATCAGTGACGATCAGAACTTCTGCCCGCGAGGCATAATCGAAAGGCGACTGCGCCGCAGACAGCCGCGGATTTGATGCAATATGTTCCGTACCGCTGCGCGCAATTGCGGCATCCCATGCGTCGGCATCGGCGCTGTAATCGGTCAGTGTGGCGCTGGTAAGCATGACGCCATGAGCGGGCTCCAACACGGTTTTTGCAAAGGGTTTCGACGGGTCGAGCCAGCGCCGGTGAATGCCGACATCAAACTCGCGTGCATCACTGCGCTCAACACACAGCCAATCGACAAATTCAGGGTCAGCTGGCCCGCCCAAACGTTCCAGCAATGCCTCCCATGCGGCCAGCAGATCAATCCGCCATTGCATCGCAAAACGCGCGCCTTCGATGCGCTGGCGTCCTTGCCCATCGAGCCAGTCGGGGTGATCGGTATAGATCGCCTCAAGCCGTGTTCCCAGCTTCATCAGTGGTGCACGAATTGCAGCAAGCGCGGCCTGCGCACCCCCTGCCGCTTCGATCAATTCGCCCGGCAATCCGGAGGCTTCTGTTTCGATCCCGTAACCCGCCTCTTGGCCGCTTTCATCGCGGGCATAGGTGGCAGAGCGAACTTGCGCTAGCAGCGCCTCAATGGGGCCTGATGGCTCGCCATCGTTCAACCGCTGGAGCCATCCTTCTGATGGCAGCGCGCTGGCGGCTTCTACTGCATCTTCGACTGCGACGCCGCCTTCGTCATCATAGGAGGAAACATCGGCAAGGCGGGCGGAAAGGCCCCGCCTTCGCCCACGATTTTTGCGCTCTGGCCCAACGATCCAACGGCGCAATTCGATGGTTTCTTGGCCCGATAATGCTGCGGCAAAAGTGCTGTCAGCGGCTTCGAAAACATGATGGCCCTCGTCAAAGATAATGCGCGTCGGGCGGGCGGCATGGTCGCGGCCTCTTGCGGCATTCACCATCACCAATGCGTGATTGGCGATGACGAGATCCGCCTGTGCAGAATCGCGGGCGGCGCGTTCGATAAAGCATTTTTTGTAATGCGGGCAGCCAGCATAAACGCATTCGCCGCGTTGATCGGTCAGTGCTGCTATGCCGCGTTTGCGAAAGAGCGTGCCGAGCCAGCCTGGCAAATCGCCGCCAATCATATCGCCATCCTGGCTGTAGGCGGCCCAGCGGCCCACCAATTGCGCAAGGATTGCCGGGCGCCCGCTAAATCCGCCTTGCAGAGCATCCTCTAAATTGAGCAAGCAAAGGTAATTTTCGCGCCCCTTTCGCACGACCACAGGCTTGGAGCCATCAGCGCGGCGTGCGTCAAAGGCGCGCCGGCTTTCACTGCGCAATTGGCGCTGCAAGTTTTTTGTAAAAGTGGAGACCCAGACTGTGCCTTCAGCAGTTTGCGACCAGAGCGATGCAGGCGCAAGATAGCCCAAGGTTTTGCCAATCCCCGTTCCTGCTTGAGCGAGCAGCACATGGGGCTGACCGTGCTGCTGGCGCGGGGCAAATAGTGATGCAACCTCGCTAGCATAGTTGCGCTGGCCCTCGCGCTTTTCGGCACCTTCTCCGGTCAGCGCATCGAGGCGCGACAAAACCGCGTCTGCGGGCAAATTGATCTGTGAGGGTTGCGGGCGTTCAGCCACTTCTTCCCATTCAGGCAGGCGAGAAAATAGCCATTTTTCTGCCTTTTCAGGCTTGGCAATATAGGGGGCTAGGATTTGCGCCCAATGCCAGCGCAATTTCATCATGGATTGCAAGACACTCCATGCGCCTTCGCGTTCCGCCCAATCCGCCGCTTCGCAATGCGCGACCAAAACGCCTGCTGCCAATTGCAGGAATTGCGGCACATCACCGTCGCTTGCCGGCTCTTCAATCTGCAAAGCCTGCGCGAGGCCCCGCGGCGTGGGTACGCAAAATTGGGCAGGGTGCACAAATGCGAATAGCTCCAGCAGATCGAGGCCGGATAAATCGGGATAACCCAGCCGCGATGCCACCAAAGGCGCGTTCAGCATTAGCACCGGCGTATCGGCCGCCGACATGATCGCATCGCCCTTCGACACGGCGCTAGGATCGCCTGTGGGCGGGGCAATCCAATTGCCTGAATGGCTGGCGTGAAGCGCGGGAAGAGGGAGGGGGTTGGCCACTACAAATAGGGATGTGCGGGGGATCGCAAAAAGTAAACAGGCGCTAGGGCGCTATCCTCGGCGCGCTGTGTTTTGGGCCAGTGAACGCTAAGAAATTGGCAAGGGTTTTGTTTTAGCTTGTCCCAGATTTTGTAATTGGGGGGTTAGCTATGAGTTTTGGAAAGAAGGGATTGGCTGCGGGCCATTCAGCGCAGTCAGTGACGCCGGCCTCAAGGCAAGCGCGTAAGCCCAGCCCATTTGCCCAGCCTGCTATTCGTCCCGCTGAATCGCTCGACCCAGAAACAGCCAAATTGGAAGCGCAGCGCAAGGCCTTTATCGCTGCAGAGCGTGGGCGGGGTCAGAACGCGGTTGAAGCGCAAGCACAAGGCCAAGTGGAGCCGTCTTATGCCAGTCATATCCCGAAATCATCTGCGCCAAGCTTTTTCGACCAATTTGCTCCGCGCGAGCCATCAATGGCATTGGCCTATGTGATCTGGTTCCTACTCAGCAATTGCTCTGCGCATCGTTTTTACCTTGGTGCGCATGAATCGGCCCTCAAACAAATCGGATTGCTTTTCGGCAGCGTGTTTATGGGTTTCGTGTTTCATGGTGTGTTCTTTGTGGGGACTGCGCTCTGGGCCCTATGGGTGCTAGGAGATATTTTCCTCATCCCGGGTCTGCATCGCAAACGTATGGCACAAGCGCATGCGAATAGCGGGCAAGCTGCGGCAATATTCGCATAAGCGTGGCTTGGTTTCTGGAGGAGTGGATATGCGTAAAGCGCTGAAAAATAGCGTATTTGCGGCTCTTTTAGGGGTAGCGGCAATCACTTCACCTGTGTCCGTGCAGGCCGATAATACGGCCGCATATGCCAGCGTTATTCAAGGCCACCTCGACGCCTATCGTGCGCGCGACTTCGACGCATTTGTCGCGACATTTGCACCTGATGCGCTGGTCGTGGCCAATGGTATACCAGCGCAAGGGCGTGCGTCTATTCGCGCCTTTTACGCGGCCAATTTTGCGCCAGAAGCGCCAACAATCCGGATCAATGCAAGCTACATGGATGGCGGTAGATTGTATCTAGAGACGGCCTATGTGCTGTCTGATGGTAATGAGATGTGCTGCAGTCAGGCGTACTATACCGTCGAGAATGGGCTGATTACACGGTTGGATGTAACCGGCTGAAGCCTTTGGCCTGCCAAACAAAGATTGCACATTTCCTCCGCATGCGCATATGCGCATGGCTATGACCGATAATATTCTCAGCGACGCAGCTCGCAATTCCAAAGCTTGGCCCTTTCAAGAGGCTCAGCGCCTTGCAAAAAAGCTCCACAATGGAAAACCGAACGGCGAGCCTGTGCTGTTTGAAACAGGATATGGCCCCTCGGGCCTGCCGCATATCGGCACATTTCAAGAGGTGCTGCGCACTACATTTGTTCGGCGTGCTTATGAAGCGCTGACCGGTCAACCAACGCGTTTGGTTGCGTTTAGTGATGACATGGACGGCCTGCGCAAAGTGCCGAGCAATCTGCCCAATCAAGCGATGCTGAATGAAAACCTCGGCAAGCCGCTCAGCCGTATTCCCGATCCGTTCGAGAAGTATGAGAGCTTTGCGCATCACAATAATGCGATGCTGCGCGAATTTCTTGACCGGTTTGGTTTTGACTATGAGTTTGTGGCCGCCTCTGATCGCTACAATAGCGGCGCGTTTGACGATGCTCTGAAGAATGTCCTCGCGCACAACCAAGACATTTTGGACATTATGCTGCCGACTTTGCGGGCAGAGCGCGCAGCGACCTATTCACCCATTATGCCGATCTCACCCACCACTGGCGCGGTGCTGCAAGTGCCGGTTGAAATTGTCGATGCGGCGGCTGGTATGATCCGCTTCACCGATGAAGACGGCAGCGTAATCGAGCAAAGCGCATTGGGCGGTCAGGCAAAGCTGCAATGGAAAGTTGATTTTGCCATGCGCTGGGTCGCACAGGGCGTTGATTATGAAATGTATGGCAAGGATCTAACCGACACCGGCATTCAATCGGGCAAGATCGCCAAAGTGCTTGGCGGACAAAAGCCAGAAGGCCTGATTTACGAGCTGTTCCTTGACGAGAATGGCGAGAAAATCTCCAAATCAAAAGGCAATGGCCTAACGATTGAACAATGGCTGAAATATGGGACTGAGGAGAGCCTTGGCTTTTATATCTTCCCCAATCCCAAGAGCGCAAAGCAGCTGCATACCGGCGTGATCCCGCGCGCGGTTGATGATTATTGGCAGTTCCGCGAGCGTCTGAGCGATCAGCCGCTGGATAAGCAAATGGGCAATCCCGTGTGGCATTTGCTGCGTGCGAATGAAGCGCATGAGGGACCTGATGCGCCAGGTGCGGGCGATACGGTTCCGGTTAGCTTCGGCTTGCTGCTCAATTTGGCGAGCGTATTGGGTGCAGAGGCTACGGCGGAGAATGTGCGCGATTATCTCGCCAGTTATTTGGGCGAGCCAGTTAACAATCCTGCTGTGGACGCGATGATCGAAGCCGCCGTTGCTTACACGGCCGACTTCATCGTGCCGACACTCAACAAGCGCGCGCCGATAGGCGGCGAGATCGCTGCATTGCAGGCCTTGGATGATGCTTTGGCGAGCGCACCCGCTGGCTCAAGCGCTGAAGACTTGCAAACCTCGGTCTATACAATTGGCAAGGTCGAGGAATACGGCTTTGAAAACCTGCGCGATTGGTTCCGTGCTTTGTACGAAACGCTTCTTGGCAGTGAGCAAGGCCCGCGCATGGGCAGCTTCATCGCGCTGTACGGAATTGAAAACAGCCGCAAGTTGATCGCAGAGGCGCTTGCGAAAGCATAAGCCCGTTTAAAACCAAAACCCCCGCTAAGCGTGATGCTAAGCGGGGGCGGTTTTTGGGTTATCGCTAAGAGACAGCGTTGTTTTACCAGAAGAAATTGTGGATCACATCGACCACTTCGCCTGAGTAAATGTTCACCAGCGCAACATCGTCATAATAACGCACCCAGCGATAGGGGCCATAGACGTTTGGCAGGCGGTACTGCCACGGATCATTGATCCAATAGCGGCTGCCGAAGAACAGACTGTCGAGGCGGAAGCCAATGTTGAAGCGGTTGTAATTGTGATAGCGATAGGGCGAGTAATAACGGCCTAGGCTAAAGATGCTCCGGTTATAGCGGCGATGGTTGTACCAATTGTACCGGCTGCTTTTGCGCCAGCCGTGGCGATCCCAACGCTTGTGCTTCCGGCCATAATAGCCGCGGTTTCCGGCGTGGCGCGAACCATTGCGGTAGCCGTCTCTGCGCCCTGCACGGCGGCTATCGCGGTAGCCATCACGGCGCCCTTGACGATAGCTGTCGCGGCGATCAGCGCGCCGATCGGCCCGCCTGTCGGCTCTGCGGTCAGCACGCCGATCTGCCCGGCGATCTGCCCGATTCTCGAAGCGGTTGTCGCGGCGATTTGCGCGGTTTTCTGCCCGATTATCACGGCGGTTTGCGCGGTTCTCGAACCTATTGTCACGGCGACCTGCACGGTTATTCGCGCGGGCTTCACCGCGCACACGGTTGATATTTGCATTGTTGGCCGCGCGGTTATTGTTGCGGGCCGTTGCACGGTTACCGTTCCGGCGTGTTTCCACATTGCGGGCTGTACGCCGTTCCGTACGGCGCTGTGTTGGGCGAACCTCTTGTGTACGCCGTGATTGCGGGCTGTCTGCTTGAGCACGGCGATTGTCGCGGCGCGCGCTTCGGCGCTGCTGGCGATTCTCTTGACGGGCCTGTCGGCGCTGAGGCCGGCTTTCTTGGCGCGTTTGCTGCCTAGTCTCTTGGCGATTGGCCTGACGTGTGCTGCGGCGTTGCTGGCGGTTAGCCTGACGCGTACCCCGATTGCTCTGACGGGCGGCGCGGCGTTCGCTGCGGCGATCTTGCGCCAAGGCCTGGCTCTCAGCAGCAACATTTGCTGCAGGAAGCAATTCGGCCGCCTCGGCCTCTTCAGCGGGCAGGGCGGTAAAGCTTAGCGTAACAGCGAGGGCGGAGAGCGCGCTGCCTTTTAAGAGTTGGGATAGTGTCATGTGTCGGCTCCTTCTATGCCGCTCCACCACAGACGGCCCCTGATTATTGTCTTAAATTCTGCGAATCTTTGGATCGATTCGTCGTTGTTGAGTACCGTTTTAGCGGCCAGTGCCTGACCCAAGTGTGAATAATGTGTTTAGGCCTTCGTTCATGTTTGTGTTGATTAATCTGAACGGCGTTTCAAATTGAGACTGCAATTGACAGGGTGCAGAGGGCGTGTTTGAGCGCTGATCATGATTGATACGCTAGATGAAGCCATCGCCGATATTGTTCACCAGCTAGAGCGCGGGGCGAGCCAACGCAAAAGCGCTATGCACACGCCGGTTGTCGCGACCCAAGACGCGGATCAGCGCATAATGGTGCTGCGCGAATTTGATGCGGAGCAGCGGCTCCTGCGTTTTCACACAGATGCGCGTTCGCCAAAATGTGCGACTATCGGTGAGGGGGATCCCGTGAGCGTCCTGTTCTATGATTCTGACACGAAGACACAGATACGTGCGCGCGGTAACGGGCGGATTGAACATTACGGCCCTGCTGCTGATGCCGCTTGGGAGGCGAGCACAACCTTTGCACGGCGGTGTTACCTGGCGCAGGATGCGCCCGGCGCTGTGTCCGATGAAGGCACATCGGGCCTGCCGGAATGGGCAGAGGGCATTCAGCCCAGCGAGGACCAAGTGGCTCCTGCGCGTGAGAACTTTGCTGTGTTGCTGGTGACGTTGGATCGGCTCGATTGGCTCTATCTGGCAAATTCAGGCCACCGGCGGGCTGTGTTTACTGCTGGTAAGCAGGGCTGGTCAGGCAATTGGGCCGTCCCATAAAGCGCTGACCGCGCGTCAATACAAAGAGCTTTGCAGCGACTTTTTGTTAAGGTTTTGAGATTAATAGTTCGCGGTGAAGCGCTGTTTTGGCGCAAACTTGGGGCACATTTATGTCAAAAACTATTCTAGCCACTATGCTTTTAGCGGTCTTGCTGATCGTAATCGCTGTCATTGCGGATTCCACCTTTGTTGCCGGCGGCAGCGGCGTGGTCCTGATGGTAGGCATCATCTATTCTTACGTGGTCGCGAAGCGCGATGCAGACAGAGGCGTCGGCGCTGCTTAACGCTGCGACGCGGCTGTCTCCACTTTTCAATATCTAGGCTTCAGCTGGGATCCATTCGACCAGCTTGAGACCGGCCAATTTTTCGCGCGCTTCGGCGGCATCGTTTGTTTGCAAGAACTCAAGCGAGCCCTGAAGCGCGCCCATATTCATCTTCGTATCGAGCAGCACGCAATCGCCTGCGGCAAGGATTAGCACTTGCGTGGTTCCTGCTTTTTTTGAGCCAGAGGCCATCTGAGCCTCTACTGTATGCTCGCCCGGCTCTACATCGGCTTTGACAAAACGTCCCGTGCGAAACTGACTTTTCAATGCGCCATCAATGGTGACATTCATGCCTTGCTGTCCGCCGACAAAGCCTTTGCGCATGACGTAGATCGCTGCTTTGCCGTCTTCAGCAGTGAATTGACGCGCTTGGGCGGCGGCACCTTCATCTGCCTCCGCACCGCCCTTGTTACGCATCAAGATGATCACAACCAATGCAATAACCGGTATAAGCAGCAGCAGGCCCACCATTGGGTACATAAACCCGAGGACAAGACCGATTATGATCGCGCCGATGAGCAGGACGATATTGCGAGGGGTGTTATTCATGACGACTTGCTCCTGAAAGACTCAGCTTAGCGGGTCAGCTTCTTATAGGCCAAACGGGTTGGGCGGTCGGCCGCGTCACCAAGCCGGCGACGCTTGTCTTCTTCATATGCCTCAAAGTTGCCCTCGAACCATTCGACATGGCTATTGCCTTCGAATGCAAGGATGTGGGTCGCTAGCCGATCGAGGAAGAAGCGATCGTGCGAGATCACCACGGCGCAACCAGCGAAGTTTTCAATCGCTTCTTCCAATGCGCCAAGTGTCTCCACGTCGAGATCGTTGGTTGGCTCATCGAGCAGCAGCACATTGCCGCCTTGCTTAAGCATTTTGGCCATGTGGACACGGTTGCGCTCACCGCCGGATAGCTTGCCGACATTCTTTTGCTGATCGCCGCCTTTGAAGTTAAACGCCCCTACATAGGCGCGGGTTGAGGTATCGTGGCCATTGACCTGCATATAATCATGACCCTCGGAGATTTCCTCCCAGACATTATTGGTCGGCGTCAGATCATCGCGTGACTGGTCGACATAGCCAAGGTGAACAGTGTCACCGATCTCGATAGTTCCGCTATCGGGGGTTTCTTGACCAGTGATCATCTTAAACAGCGTCGACTTACCTGCGC
>CALFEA010000074.1 GCA_937950385.1 uncultured Altererythrobacter sp.
ATTTGATCCACAGCTGAATTTGTTGTGCGAGCAAGCTCGGCCGTACCAATCTTTTTATCGCCTACAACAGCCACAGAATCGCTGCCTGAGATACCCCCAAATGTACCCGTTCCAGAGACGTCTGCGCTTGCAAAAGCCAATGCGATCAATGCGATAAAGGCGAAGGTGATAGCAAGTCCGATTTTGGAGCTGAATATTCTGCGGAAGAAGCTGATCATGGGTAAATCTGGACCTTGATAGAAATGCGGCGAAAAATGCCTCGTTAAATTTGTAGATTGCTTTATCGGCCATGCGACCTGCTCGCAACAGGTGTCGAAGGGTTTTGACTGAATTGATTGCCTCGGCTAGCGGGATGCCGCCTTACCCCCCATAAGACCGAACAACAGATTCGGTTTTGATTTTAGGAAATACTCATGGCCCAGCGGCCCTATATTGTTGGCAATTGGAAAATGAATGGCACTCGCGCAATGCTCTCAGAAGCGCGCGCGATAGATCGTGCTGCCCAGCGTTTAATGAAAGTGGAGGTTGCGATTGCGCCGCCAGCCACCTTGATACATGCCGTTCATAAAGAGGCAGATCAAATTTGGGTCGGTGCACAAGATTGCCATCAAGCAGAGGGCGGCGCTTATACTGGGGATATCTCTGCAGCAATGGCAGCCGACGCTGGGGCAAAGTTCGTGATCCTTGGCCATAGCGAGCGCCGCGGCGGCCACGGCGAAAGCGACGCTTGCGTGAAGGACAAGGTTCAGGCGGCGCTAGATGCTGGTCTTGCGGTCATCTTATGTTGCGGCGAATCGGAAGATGTTCGCGACAAGGGTAAAGAGCTGACCTTTGTGACAAAGCAGCTCAGCGCATCGCTTCCCAAAATGGAAAATCCTGCAGAAAAGCTAACCATTGCTTATGAACCCATCTGGGCGATTGGTACGGGTAAGACTGCTACACCGAAAGATGTTGGCGTTGTGCACGCGGCCATTCGTAAACTGCTGGTCGATCTTTATGGTGATGAGCAGGGCGAAGAGATCCGCATCATTTATGGTGGATCTGTGAAGCCTGAAAATGCGCGCGAATTGATGAGCGTTCCTGAAGTTGGCGGCGCTTTGGTTGGCGGGGCAAGCCTTGCCGCCGACAGCTTTATGGGCATTGCTGCGGCGGCCGCTGACGCGTTTGAGGAATAGACCTTCTGATTATGGAGGCCTTGCCGAAAGGCAGTAGTCTCCCTAAATCACGATGAAATTACAAAGAGAATTGAACGAATATGTCGCTTTTCCTGTTTCTTACTGTTGTTCAAGCCATTGTCGCGGCGGCATTGGTTGCCGTGATCCTCATGCAGCGTTCTGAAGGCGGCGGATTGGGCATTGGCGGCAGTCCAGGAGGCGTAATGGGCGCGCGTGGCTCAGCCGATTTTCTTACTCGTGCAACTAAATGGCTTGCAGTTACATTTGTGATTTTATCAATCGTTCTGGCAGCGGTTGCTGTGCGAGCAACTGGCGGTAGCGAAATTACATCGGACATTGATCGCAATGTTGCAGCTCAGCCTGCTGATCCATTAGCGCAGCCGGCCGATCCTTTGGCTGGCGCAGCAGAGGGCGAAGCTCCGGTACCAGCGCCAGCTACAAATGCGGACCCACTTTCAGAAACAGCTGAATAGGTCCAAATTTCATTCTGCATCTGTGGATTGCGGGATAAAGCCTGCGCAATTTGCTTGCGCCGAATCCAAAACTCTCCTTAAGCCTTTCCTCCCATGGCGCGGTACATTTTCATAACCGGCGGCGTGGTCTCCTCGCTCGGCAAAGGTCTCATGGCAGCTAGTCTCGCTGCGCTTCTACAAGCGCGCGGGTATAAGGTGCGTATTCGTAAATTCGACCCCTATCTGAATGTTGATCCGGGGACGATGAGCCCCTATCAGCATGGTGAGGTTTACGTCACCGATGACGGGGCAGAGACCGATCTTGATCTGGGGCATTACGAACGCTTTACCGGTGTTTCAGCGCGCCAGTCCGACAACATTACATCAGGGCGCGTATACCGCGATATTATCACCAAGGAACGCCGAGGCGACTATCTGGGCGCGACTGTTCAAGTGATTCCGCATGTGACCGATGCGATTAAGGCATTTGCGCTGGATGATCAGGAAGATCTTGATTTTATCCTCTGTGAAATCGGCGGCACCGTGGGCGACATCGAATCGCTGCCTTTCATGGAGGCTATCCGTCAGCTGCGGAATGATTTGGAGCCGCTACAAACTTTGAGCGTCCATGTGACGCTGGTGCCCTATATCGCTGCTGCTGGTGAGCTTAAGACAAAGCCGACGCAGCATTCCGTACGCGAGCTCGCTAGCCTAGGCATTAAGCCCGATGTGCTCCTTTGCCGCGCCGAGCATCCCATTCCCGACGGTGAGCGCACCAAAATCGCCAATTTCTGTAATGTGCGCAAGGAGGCGGTTATCCCGGCGCTGGATGCGTCCTCCATCTATTCCGTTCCGCTGCAATATCATCAAGCAGGCCTCGATAGCGAAGTTCTCAGGGGCTTTGGGATTACAGATGCGAAAGAACCTGATTTAAGCCGCTGGGATGATGTGGTGGATCGCCGAGAAAACCCCGAAGGCGAGGTTACAATCGGTGTGGTTGGCAAATATGTTGGCCTGCAAGACGCATATAAATCGCTGAACGAGGCGCTGGTTCACGGCGGAATGGCCAACCGCGTCAAGGTCAATATCCGTTGGATTGACGCAGAAGTTTTTGAGCAAGATCAATCGGATATTGCCGTTGCCTTAGAGCCTTTGCACGGTATCCTTGTGCCGGGCGGCTTCGGTGAACGCGGGAGCGAAGGTAAAATTTCGAGCGTACGCTTTGCCCGAGAGCGCAGTGTGCCTTTCCTCGGTATTTGTCTGGGCATGCAAATGGCTTGCGTAGAAGCGGCGCGCGCTGCAGGCGTTGAAGCTGCGTCCTCCACCGAATTTGGTGATACGAGCGAACCCGTCGTCGGCATTATCACTGAGTGGATGAGCGAAGAGGGTATCCAAGAACGCCAAGAAGGCGGTGATATGGGCGGCACCATGCGTTTGGGCGCCTATGATGCCAAACTAAGTGCGAATAGCCATGTATCGCAAATTTATGGCGGAGCATTGGAGATTTCCGAACGCCACCGCCACCGGTATGAGGTCAATGCGGCCTATATCGACCGCCTTCAGGGGCAAGGTTTGGTTTTTTCTGGCATGTCGCCCGATGGCTTGCTTCCCGAAATTGTCGAACGGCCTGATCATCCATGGTTTGTCGGCGTGCAATTCCATCCAGAATTGAAGTCACGGCCATTTGATCCGCATCCATTGTTCGCTGGTTTTGTTGCCGCGGCTGTGGAACAATCCAGGCTGGTTTAAGCGCGGCTTGGGGCAATAACTATTCATTTATATGAATGTTTATGCCGGTTTGTTCTTGTATTTGTAACATGGTTAACATTAAAGCATGAGCACTCGCAGCGAGGCTTACCCTCGATGTGCGACCCTGAAGGTAAGCCTTGAGCGAGGCGGCAAAATGTCGCGGGGGCGGAACCCAAGCTCCGCCCCCAAATACTTCAAATTTACTTTATTCTTATGCTGCCGACGCTTCGCCGGATGAAGCTTTGTCATCCGTTTCATCAGGCACAGCGGTAAGCGTGGCTGCAGAGGCACCGCCCACGGCGATTTTCTTCGGCTTCATCGCTTCAGGCACTTCGCGCAGCAAATCGATCACTAGCAAACCATCGGCCATATCGGCGTTTTCAACGCGAACGTAATCCGCCAGCTCAAACTTGCGCTCAAACCCGCGATTGGCAATGCCGACGTGGAGCATTTCGCCGCTCGGCGTATCCTCGTGCTTTTTGCCGGTAACCGTCAGCAGGTTTTGTTGAGCGGTGATATCAAGATCAGCTGGGCGAAAGCCTGCAATTGCAAGCGTGATGCGATATTCATCTTCGCCGCGGCGCTCAATGTTGAAGGGGGGGTAATTGTCGCCTGCACCAGTTCGGCCTTGGCTTTCCAGCAAATCGAATAAATGGTCAAAGCCAACGGTTGTGCGGCGGTAGGGAGTAAAATCTAGACGTGACATAACAAATCCTCTGTTTGAGCAATCTGACAATTATGAGGCCAGTCAAAGGCTGCGCCTCGGTGAAAGTACCGAATGATCCCTTGCGGCAATCTCCGGTACACCCCAGATAGGTAGCAAGAATTTCGCTTTCAAGGTTCCGCTTTGGGACCGTTTAAGAAAGCATGATGGAAGGAATACACATGGCTGTACAAATCGACGTTTACTCCAAAGGGTATTGCCCTTTTTGCACCCGTGCAAAAGCGTTGCTCAAGAATAAGGGTGTTGAGTTCAACGAGATGGACATCACTCTGGGCGGACCAAAGAAGAAGGAAATGATGGAGCGAGCACCGATGGCGCGCACCGTTCCGCAAATCTTTATCGGCGATGTGCATGTTGGCGGCTATGATGATTTGGCAGCCCTCGAGGCTGCGGGTAAGCTTGACGCTCTTTTGGAGGGATAGATTGCGCTAATGCCCAAAATTGCGATCCTACAAATGACGTCGGGAATTGATCCTGAGGCCAATTGCGCTGCGATTTTGAAAGCAGTGCAGCAGGCGGCACAGGGCGGGGCGGCCATGCTGTTCACGCCGGAGATGTCTGTCTTGCTGGATGAAAATCGCAAACGCGGCGCTGCTTGGATTGAAGGCGCTGGGCCGGATGCGTTCGCGGACGAATTGGGAGCGGTAGCGGCTGAGCACAAAATCGACATTTGCCTTGGTTCCATGCCGGTCATGTCAAAGAACGGAAAATACGCCAACCGCAGCTATTTCTTCAGCAAAGATGGCGGTGTCCCTCCACAAACCTATGACAAAATTCATATGTTTGATGTGGAGCTCTCCACTGGTGAGACTTGGCGCGAAAGCAATGCCTATGAACCGGGCACAAACGCTGCAACTATTGAAGAAACGCCCTTGGGTCGCCTTGGTTTGACGATTTGCTACGACCTACGTTTTCCCGCTTTGTTTGAGGCGCTGGGACAGCGCAGGTGCGATGTTATCGCCGTTCCGGCCGCTTTCACGAGGCCAACTGGCGCTGATCATTGGCATATTCTTTTGCGGGCCCGAGCGATTGAGGCCAGCGCCTTTGTTGTTGCCGCGGCACAAGTCGGCAGTCACGAGGATGGCCGCGAAACTTATGGGCATAGCCTTGTGATCGATCCTTGGGGTAAGGTGCTGCTCGATATGGGCGGCGAAGATGCTGGGCTAGCTTATTGCGACATTGATCTTGGCCGAATTGCAGAGGTACGCGGTCAGCTGCCCAGCCTTGCCAACCGGCGCGCAATCGCCAAATAGACTGCTATGATAGTTTTTGACCTCATATGCGGTGAAGACCACAGGTTTGAAGGTTGGTTTAGGTCTTCAGATGATTTTGCCGATCAAACTGCGCGCGGTCTGCTGGATTGCCCGCAATGTGGCTCCCCCAATATTACCAAGGCTCCGATGGCTCCGGCAGTTCCAGCCAAAGGAAACACACGGGCTGATACACCTGCCGCTCCCAATTCCTCGCAAGCACCTGCCCAAGATACGCATCCGGTCGCAAGCCAGCCCATGCCTGAAGACGTGCAAAAGGCTCTGACCGCGCTCGCTCAGGCTCAGGAAAAAGCTCTGAAAGAGAGTACTTGGGTAGGGGATAAATTTGCAGAGGCTTCACGGGCGATGCATTACGGTGAGACCGATGAAAAGCCGATCCACGGTAAAGCCAGTGTGGAGGAGGCCGAAGCCCTGTCGGATGAAGGGATCGCGGTTGCGCCTCTGCCATTTCCCATCGCTCCACCGGAAGATTTGAACTGATTGCACGCAGCGCCGACACGGTTTAAAAGCGCGCCGGGGCGCCCGTAGCTCAGGTGGATAGAGCATCAGATTCCTAATCTGGA
>CALFEA010000075.1 GCA_937950385.1 uncultured Altererythrobacter sp.
GGGCGCGTGAAGTTATGCGGGAGTTTTGATTGTGGGTTCAGACGTTTCTGCAAGTGAAAGGAACTCTCAAGCGGGGAGCTGTGCAAACAAGCCTGCATCCCGTGCATTTTTGTGCATTATGGCGTTTTCGGTGTGGGGCTGTGGAAGTGGCCAAACTGCTGAAGCAGCTCAGATATGCCCGATTGTATCGCAGAAAACTTTAGATGCAACGTGGCTACCTTTTGCTCAATGTTTCCGAAAGGAGTTTCCTGATGGATCAAGCTACCAAGCAGCAGAAGCTTTTCTGTTGAATTCTGGTTTCGAGATTACCGGTGCTGAGGGTGGTGCGGGCTTGGTTTCTTTCAAAACGAAAAGAGGCTTGTCATCTCATCAAGTGACGATCTTCCTCGAAGATCAAGCCGGAAGAATGAAGTGTGACCGCATATTAGGGATTGGGACCCACGGTAAAAATTACTGTTAAAAGCATTAAACCAACCTAACCCCTAAACATCCAAATTCGCCACATTCAGCGCATTGTTCTGAATAAATTCGCGGCGCGGTTCGACCACATCGCCCATCAAACGCGTGAAAATCTCATCCGTCACATCGGCATCCTCGACCTTCACTTGCAAAAGCACGCGGTGATCGGGGTCCAGCGTGGTTTCCCAAAGCTGCTCCGCATTCATCTCGCCAAGACCTTTATAACGGCTAATCGCGAGACCCTTGCGTCCGGCGGCCAAGACCGCATCCAGCAATTCGGTCGGCCGCGTGATTGCGTCCCCTGCAGCATTGGCAAGCGCACCTTCGCCGTCCGCATCATCCGCCGTATCTGCGCCCGTATCAGCTGAGGTTTTCACCAGCTTGGCAGGGCCGGTGTAAACACCCGCTTCCTCGCCTGCGACGCTGTGCAATTTGCGCGCCTCTGCGCTTTCGAGGAATTTGGCCTCAAGAACATGCGCATCGGTCACGCCGCGCCACAGGCGCTCAAACAGGACATTTCCATCTTCGGTGCGCTTGCCGGTCCATTTCGCCTCTGGATCACCCAATTGCAGCATCGCCGCCGCTTTATTCAGCGCATCGGCAGAGCCCAGATCATCAGGGTTGAACACGCCTGAAAGTGCCATAATTTCAACAATTACGGCATTGTATTTGCGCGGTGCAAAGGCGATCAAATTGCGCATGCGCAATGCGTGATCGACCAGCGCCTCCAGCTCATTCCCGCTGCGCTGCGTCGTGCCGTCGTCCAATACGCGCCCTTGCAGGCCGCCTTGGGTGAGGTAGCGGTCAAGTTCGCGGTCGTCTTTCAAATAGACTTCGCTGCGGCCTTTTGCGACTTTATACAAAGGCGGCTGAGCGATGAAGAGATGCCCGGCTTTCACAATCTCTGGCATTTGCCGGTGGAAGAATGTGAGCAGCAATGTGCGGATATGCGCGCCGTCGACATCAGCATCGGTCATGATCACGATCTTGTGATAGCGCAGCTTGCCAAGGTCAAATTCATCGCGCAGGCCAGTGCCCATCGCTTGGATCAGCGTGCCCACCTCTTTGGAGGATATGATCCGGTCAAAGCGCGCGCGTTCGACATTGAGGATTTTACCCTTCAGCGGCAGGATCGCCTGAATCTTGCGGTCGCGCCCCTGTTTCGCAGAACCACCAGCGGAATCGCCCTCCACCAGGAAGAGTTCAGATTTCGACGGATCGCGTTCTTGGCAATCGGCCAATTTGCCCGGCAGTGAGGCGACCGACATCGCACCCTTGCGGCTCATTTCGCGGGCGCGTTTTGCGGCCTCGCGCGCTGCTGCGGCGTCGATGATTTTCTGGACGATGGTTTTTGCGTCAGCCGGATTTTCCTCCAGCCATTCGGTCATTTTTTCGCCCATCAGGCTTTCCAAAGGCTTGCGCACTTCGGAGGAAACCAGCTTGTCTTTCGTTTGCGAGCTAAATTTCGGATCGGGCAATTTGACGCTGACGATGGCGGTCAGGCCCTCGCGCATATCCTCGCCAGACAGCGAGACCTTTTCCTTTTTCAGCAGACCCGAGCTTTCCGCATAATTGTTGAGTGTGCGGGTCAATGCTGCGCGGAATGCGGCAAGGTGCGTGCCGCCATCGCGCTGAGGGATATTATTGGTGAAGGTCAGGACATTTTCGTAATAGCTGTCGTTCCATTCCAGCGCGACATCGATGCCAATGCCTTCTTTTTCCGCCGATACGGAAATCGGCTCCGGGATCAGCGCTTCTTTGTTGCGGTCGAGATATTTGACGAAGGCTGCAATGCCGCCCTCGTAATAGAGACTGTGCTCGGCCACTTCTTCACCGCGTTTGTCACGTAGCAAAATGCGCACGCCGGAATTCAGAAATGCGAGCTCGCGGTAGCGGTGCTCCAGCTTGTCAAAATCAAATTCCGTCACGTTTTTAAACGTGTCATGGCTGGCGGTGAAGGTGACGCGCGTGCCTTTCTTAAAGCCGTTCTCGTCTGGATTGCGATCAACCTTGGGCGCATCGCCCATAATTTTCAGCGGGCTTACCGCATCACCGTGCTCAAACCGCATCCAATGGGTCTTGCCCTCGCGCCAAATTTCCAGCTCCAGCGATTCTGACAAAGCATTGACCACTGACACGCCCACGCCGTGCAGACCGCCGGATACCTTGTACGCATTGTCGTCAGAGGTGTTTTCAAACTTACCGCCCGCGTGCAGCTGGGTCATGATGACCTCTGCGGCAGAAACGCCTTCTTCTGTGTGCATGCCAACCGGAATACCGCGGCCATTGTCCTCTACGCTGACTGAACCATCAGGGTTCAGCTCGATCAGGACCAGATCGCAATGCCCTGCCAGCGCCTCGTCAATCGCATTATCAGACACCTCGAACACCATGTGATGCAGGCCAGAGCCATCATCGGTATCGCCAATATACATGCCCGGACGCTTGCGCACGGCATCGAGGCCTTTGAGAACCTTGATCGAATCGGCGCCATATTCGCCCATCATTTTTTCAGGCTTAGAAGTGCCGGTTTCAGCCGCCTCGTGAGCGGGGGTCTCAGGGCTTTCAGGAGTGTCTTGGGGTGTGTTTTCAGTCATGCTTTTTATATACGCCCCAGCACGCCATTACCCAAGCGAATACGCCCATTTCAGAGGCTTTTTCCACCACTGCGGACAAGGCGGGCTAAAAGCTGTGATATTCCCTGTGAAATTCATAGTCGACGCGGCCTCTCTAGCGGATTACTCCAGCGCAAAATGAGAGGGTGAAAATGCCAGACGATGTGACGACTAAATTGGCCGCTGAGTTCGGGACTTTCCCCGAGGTTTTGAGCGGTTGGGCAGTGGCTCAGCCCGACAAAGTGGCGATGCGCGATGAGACGCAACAGATCACTTGGGGTCAGCTGGAAGACCGGACCGCTAGGCTGGCGGCAAAGCTGGCGGAAACTGGCCTTGAGCATGGCCAATCGGTGGCAATCCTTGGTACATCGAGCGTCAATTACGCTTTGGTCTTTCTGGCCGCTTTGCGCGCAGGCGGGGTGGCCGCGCCGCTAACGACCAGCGCATCACCAGCGCAATTGACGGGTATGGCAGGCGATAGCGGGGCAAAGCATCTGTTTATCGACGGCGCCAAATCGGCCGAATTGGGCAAGGGTTTTGCGAGCGATCTAGACCATATTGCATTGGAAGATGTGGATGCGTGGATGGCGCCGACGGGGACGGCTGCGCCCGCTGTTACACATAATCCCCAAGACAGCTTCAACATTATCTATTCCAGCGGCACGACAGGCACGCCTAAGGGCATCGTTCATTCGCA
This sequence comes from uncultured Altererythrobacter sp., assembly GCA_937950385.1. GTDB lineage: Bacteria > Pseudomonadota > Alphaproteobacteria > Sphingomonadales > Sphingomonadaceae > Erythrobacter. Next base: position 3,772 of record CALFEA010000075.1, read on the forward strand.
TCTTATGCGTTGGCGGCAATTTGCGCCAACAGCTGCA
>CALFEA010000076.1 GCA_937950385.1 uncultured Altererythrobacter sp.
TTGCGGCTGTCATTGGCTTTCACCACAGCCTCAACGATGCGCACGGGACTGTCAAAATCCTCGGCCGTTTTCAGCAGCGCGAGCGTATCCTTGGGGAAGCATGATCCGCCATAGCCCGGCCCGGCGTTGAGAAATTTTGGACCGATGCGGTTATCCATGCCGATGCCGCGCGAGACGTCTTGGACGTTGGCGCCGACTTTCTCGCACAGATCAGCCATTTCATTGATGAAAGTGATCTTGGTCGCAAGGAAGGCATTGGCGGCATATTTGATCAGCTCGGATGAGCGGCGATTGACGAAAAGAATGGGCGATTCGTTGAGGAAAAGCGGGCGGTAAACTGCGCTCATCACATCGCGGCCAAAATCATCCTCGGCACCGATCACGATGCGGTCGGGGCGTTTGAAATCGCCAATGGCCGCGCCCTCGCGCAGGAATTCTGGATTGGAGACTACGGCGAATTTGTGCGTTGTTCCGGATGCTTGCAGGATGCGCTCAACCTCATCGCCCGTGCCGACAGGGACGGTGGACTTGGTGACGATCACCGCATCATTGGACAGGCTCGCACCAACTTCTTCCGCGACGGCATAGACAAAAGACAAATCCGCATGGCCATCGCCGCGGCGGCTGGGTGTGCCCACAGCGATGAAGATGGCGGCGGCATCCTTGATACCCTCCGCCAGATCGGTGGTGAAGGACAAGCGGCCAGCCTCGACATTGCTGCCCACAAGCTTCGCGAGGCCCGGCTCATAGATCGGCATTTCGCCATCATGCAGCCGGTCAATCTTGGATTGGTCTTTGTCGATGCACACGACATCATGGCCAAAGTCTGCAAAGCACGCTCCAGAGACGAGGCCAACATAGCCTGATCCCACCATTGCGATTTTCATGTTGTCAATTCCTCGTGGACGATGGCGATCGATGCATCTTTGTCGATAGCCTTAATTGTGCGGCGCGTATCATCCTCTAGCACCAAAGCGGTTAACACTCCGCTGCGAAATGCGCCGGTATCGATGCCAATGCGTATGCCGCGATCCTCAACATCGTCAAAAATCGTGTGTCCGTGCACCACAACCTTGGGCAGTGGCCCCTCATAGCTTAAGAAACGGTCGCGGATCCACAGCATGTCTTTGCGGGTCTGCTCCTCGATCGAACGCTTGGGATTAATGCCGGCATGAACGAAGAGATAGTCGCCCGCGATGATCTTTTCCTCAAAGCCAGCCAGAAAATCTCGGTCAGCCTGGGGGATGATGCTGGGCAGGCGGGTCAGCAATTCGGCAACAGACAGCCGGTTATAATCCGCCAAGGGAATGCCGTAGCTAAGCACGGTTTCGCGCCCGCCATGTTTGAGGAAATGGCGCAGGACTTCTTCATCATCGAAGGCCTCAAGGAACATTTCCTCGTGATTGCCCGCCAGGATGCGAACTTTTCGCTGTTGCTGCCATTCGCGCGCGCGGCGGATAACGCCGGCGCTATCGGCGCCGCGATCAACCAGATCGCCGAGCAAGACAATTGTGGTATCGGCAGGCCCTGCGGCGCGGTCATCGGCGTCGATCGCCGCGGCCAAAGCTTCGAACAGGTCGCAGCGACCATGGATATCGCCCACAACATAATAGCGCTCACCCGCAGGTGTGCTGGGCAGGTCGGCTTTGCGCGATTTGACGCTGAGGAGGTTTTTGAGCGCTGTGAGAACCATGGTCTTAAGTAGCCTTACCTAATTGCGCCGTTCTTTAAGCCAAGCCATGTATCACGGCAACCACATCTGCCCTTTCATCGGGGTGCAGCAGTGGTGCAAAAATTCAACAGTTCATGCTGTTTTGCCACGTTTGCGCAATTTCTCTTGTGCGCTGCGGCATAATGCGGCAAGTTTATTGTGCTTTTGGTAGAGACCGCCCGCCTAAAATGAGGCATCCACCAAAAACGCAGGCAGGGACTGAAGCAACCATAAAGACAAACCAAAAAGGAATTGTCATGCTAACGTCCATTCGCGGCCTTGTTGCCGCAACTTTCGCTACTTCATTCGCTCTCGCAGCCACACCTGCCTTGGCCGATGAAACCATTTCTAATGACACATTGATTGAACTGGGCCTTAGCGCTCAAACCGATTCCGCTGCACCAGATGCGGCCGCCGAAATCACAGTGGTTGATACCGCTGCAATTGAGCGCGCCACCGAAGAAACGCAGACTGACAAAATCAGTCTCGCCGAAGGTGAAAGCGCATTTGAATTTTCCGGTAATGTCGCTCTCACAAGTGAATATCGTTTCCGCGGTGTTGATTTGTCGGGCGGCGATATCGCCGTCCAAGGCGGCGTCGATATTTCGCACAGCTCTGGCTTTTATGTCGGCACTTGGGGCTCATCGCTGGATGAGGACACCGTGGGTTACGGCCATACAGAACTTGATGTTTATGGCGGTTACAGCGGCGATCTGACCGAAGGCGTTTCGTTCGACCTGGGTGTAATTGCCTATCTTTACCCCAATGCAGGCCCCGGCGATTTCGACTATGTTGAGCTCTATGGTTCAGTCGGTTTCACATTCGGCCCTGCAGAAGTGACCTTGGGCGGGGCCTATGCGCCTGATCAAGATTCGCTGGGCGGCACGGACAACATCTATGTCTACACCGATCTGGGCGTCGGTATCCCGGGCACGGGCGTCACGGTGACCGGCCATGTCGGCTACACCGATGGCTTCTTGACCTTCACCAATGACAGCAAGGCTTTTGATTGGTCCATCGGCGCGGAAACCACGCTGTTTGGTCCTGTCAGTGCAGGCGTTGCTTATGTCGGTGCAGAGGGTGATATCCCTGCCGGCAATTACGACTTTGTCGATGATGCGGTGGTCTTCACATTGAGCGCGAGCATCTAAAAGACGGTTTTCAAAGCGGACACAGATTCGCTCGAGGAACGAAGGGAAGGCGCGGGCCCACTAGCGGGGGCTCGCGCCTTTTTCTTGTGGGATGGCAAGGCATGGCGCTACATAAGCGGCACAAGATGACTGCAAGAATTGTGAAAAGGCCCATCCAATATGACCAAATTCCTCCATTCCATGATCCGTATCACCGATCCCGATGCCACGGTCGCGTTTTTTAATCTGATTGGTTTGGAAGAAGTGCGACGGTTCGAAGTGGAGGCGGGCCGCTTTACGCTCATCTTTCTGGCAGCTCCAGGCGAGGCCGGGGTGGCTGAGGTTGAGCTAACCTATAATTGGCCGCCTGAAGATGGCAGCCCGGCGGAAACCTACGAAGGCGGGCGCAATTTCGGCCATCTTGCATACCGCGTCGATAATATTTACGAGACATGCCAGCGCTTGATGGATGCCGGTGTCACGATTAACCGCCCGCCGCGCGATGGCCATATGGCCTTTGTGAAATCGCCGGATGGTATATCGATTGAGCTATTGCAGGACGGCAATCTTGAGCCTCAAGAGCCATGGGCGAGCATGGAAAACACCGGCAGCTGGTAATCACTGCCGTTGGCTTTTGCTTGCGCCCTTTAGTCGCCCAGCCGTTCTAGTCGTCGATATTGTCGAGCTGTGCTGTGCTTTCAGGGTGCTCGGTTGAGAAGCGCAGGACCACATAGCCAAGTACCGCTGAAATTGCCGAGCCGACCAGAATGCCGATCTTCGCCTCGTCGATCAGGAATTGATCGCCTGGGAATGCCAGTCCGCCAATGAATATCGACATGGTAAAGCCGATCCCGCACAGGATTGTGATGCCCCACACCTCTTGCCAGCTGGCATGGTCGGGACGCGATGCAAAGCCGGTTTTCTCTGCCAGCCAGATCGCGGTGAAAATGCCCAATTGCTTACCGACAACCAGACCGGCCGCAATCGCCAGCGGCAGCGGATCAAGCAGGTTTTTGAACGTCATTCCGGTCAGGGAAACGCCCGCATTGGCAAAGCCAAACACTGGCACCACCAGATAGGCGCTCCATGGGGCCAATCCGTGCTCGAGCCGCTCTAGCATAGAATTGCCATCCTTGCGGTGCATCGGAATAGTCAGCGCGGCCAGAACGCCCGCAATCGTCGCATGAACGCCCGTGTTCAGCACGCACCACCACAAGACAAGCGCCAGCAATATGTAGGGCCAGAAGCGGCTGACATGCTTGTAATTGAGATAGGCCATGGCACCCAAAACAGCAGCCGATGCCGCCAGCCACATCAGGAATGAGGTAAGGCTATCGATCTCTGTATAGAACAGCGCGATAATCATCACCGCGCCCATATCGTCGACAATCGCAACGGTGAGCAGGAAAACGCGCAATGATCCCGGCACACGGTTGCCCAAAATGCCCAGCACGCCCATCGCAAAGGCGATATCGGTCGCCGCCGGGATCGCCCAGCCATTCGCGTATTTCGCAATGTTTCCGCCAACAATGGCAATCGCGGAAATATAGATGATCGCCGGCACGAACATGCCCGCCGCTGCGGCGAGCATGGGCAGTCTTCGCGATTTTGCATCAGCCAATTGGCCGCAGACAATCTCTCGTTTGATTTCTAGTCCGACCACGAAAAAGAAGATCGCCATCAGCCCATCATTGATGACGTAATGCACCGATTTCAGCTTGTCGTGCGGATACCACGCAAATTTACCATTGATCAGCTGATCATAGGCGGGCGCCAAAGCGGAGTTCGCCGCCAGCATTGCGCCTGCAGCAACGATGATGAGGAGGATGCCAGCCGAGGCGTCGCCGACAAACAGCGCGCGAACGGGGGCAAACAAGGAGCGGGGGGAGAGGCGTTTTTCTGTCATGATCAGCGCTCTCTTTTTAGGAGAAACTGATCCGTTGCAAGGAAAGAATGTTAGTAGTAATAAATAACTTCAATAAGGGTGATCGGACAAGTCGTTGCAATATATTATCTAGCATCTTGGGAATGGATTGCTCTAATTCAAAATGAATTACTTTTATTTGCGGTGATTTTCTTTCTAATTGGTGCAATTGATGACTTTGCAATTGATATATATTGGTTTTGTCTCCGGCTGACGGGCCGTGCGAATACTTCTAAAATTGATGCAGCGCAGTGGTCTATGGCCCCTTTGTCCGGTAATGCTGCTGTGTTTATTCCAGCATGGAACGAATCAAGCGTGATCGGTGATACGGTAGCGCACACTTTGGCCGCTTGGCCGCAGCAAAATGTGCGGCTTTACATCGGTTGCTACCGCAATGATGCCAAGACCATCGCGACTGTAATGCGCGCATCTGGCAGCGATCAGCGCCTGCGTTTGGTGATCCACGACCGCGCTGGCCCCAGCACCAAGGCCGATTGTTTGAACCGGCTTTACCGCGCATTGGAGCATGAGGAGGCGCGTTACGGCACACGGGCGCGCATGGTCGTTTTCCATGATGCAGAAGATATGGTTGATCCGGCGGGCCTCGCACTATTGGATGATGCTATATCGCGCGCCGATTTCGTCCAGCTTCCCGTGCTGCCCATTCCGCAGCAGCATAGCCGCTGGATTGGCAGCCATTATTGCGAGGAATTTGCCGAGGCGCATGGCAAAGGCATGGTGGTGCGGGAAGCCATTGGCGCGGCTTTGCCTGGAGCCGGTGTCGGCTGCGCGATTGAGCGCGGCGCTTTGGATAGGCTGGCCAAAAAGCGCGGCAAGGATGGGCCGTTTAGCACAAACTCCCTGACTGAGGATTATGAGCTCGGCATTAATCTGGCGCAATTCGGGGCCAAATGGGCGTTCGTGCGGCGGCGTCACGGCAATGGCGAATTGGTCGCAACCCGGGCCTATTTTCCTGGAAGATTGGATCATATTGTCCGGCAAAAAACCCGCTGGGTGCATGGGATCGCATTTCAAGGTTGGGACCGTCTTGGCTGGACTTCGGGCGGCGATGTGAAGCTGGCGGAGCTATGGATGCGTCTGCGTGATCGGCGCGGGCCATTGTCGGCTTTGGTCATGCTGGCTGGATATATCCTGCTGGCGTTGAGCGCGCTGGGTTGGACGGCG
>CALFEA010000077.1 GCA_937950385.1 uncultured Altererythrobacter sp.
TGCTGGAGATGCTGCTGCAGCAGGGCAAAATGTGATGGGTGCTGCGGATCAAGCGGCTGATCTTGACCAGTTTACCGCATTTGTTGATGCAGCGACCTATCCCGAAGATCAAAGCAATTGGCCTTCGCTACAAGGCCCGCACAATCTGGAAAATGTCCAGTGTGCACGCGTCGCTTGCGAGGCATTGGGCATTTTGCCGGATGATATCGAAGCTGGTTTGCGCAGTTTTCGAGGTCTTCCCCACCGGATGGAGCGCACCGCGGTCCACGCTGGCGTGCTCTACGTCAATGATAGCAAGGCGACCAATCAGGCCTCGACCGCGCCTGCGCTTGCCGCATTCCCGCCAGATCCTGCGATCCACGGCGGTACGCCGCGCGTGCATTGGATCGTTGGCGGATTGGCGAAGGAAGATGGCCTTGGCGAATGCGCTGATCATCTGGCGAATATCGCTTGCGCTTACACCATCGGTGAGGCGGGGCCGCGCTTTGCGGAAATGTTGGAGCCCAGCGTGCCCGTTATTCGCGCTGAGTTGATGCAAGATGCCATCGCTCAAGCGAAGGCGAAAGCGCAAGAGGGCGACGTCATTCTTCTTTCGCCCGCTTGTGCCAGCTTTGATCAGTTCCGCGACTTTGAAAAACGCGGCGAGCATTTTCGCCAATTGGTCGAGGCGCTGATTGAACAGGGCAAAGATGAAGGGCAAGCTGCATGAGCAATGTGAAACCCTTCCGCCCCAATCTGCCCACAGAAATCGGTAGCTTCCAGCCGCAATTGCGCCGCGAATGGCATGATGAATTGCGAATTTGGTGGCGCGAGATTGATAAGGTTTTGCTGCTTTTGATCGGCCTGCTGATGGCCATGGGCACAGCCGCCGTGGCCGCTGCATCGCCAGCAACCGCCGCGCGCCTTTCGACAGCAGAAGTGCAATTGAGCGATTTTTATTTCCTCAAAGCGCATGTGATTTGGCAAGCAATGGGCATTGCGGTGATGCTGGGCGCTTCCATGCTGACCCGCGATAATGCGCGCCGTTTTGGGATTGTGCTAGCGGCGGTCATGCTGGCCCTCTTGTTCCTTGTCCCGCTGATCGGGGTTGAGGTTAACGGGGCGCGGCGCTGGATAAGATTGGGCATGCAATTCCAGCCATCGGAATTTCTGAAACCCGGTTTTGCAATTCTGCTGGCATGGATTTTAACATGGCGGCTGCGCGATCCAAACTTGCCGGTTGTGGCGTTTGTATCGATTATTATGGGCATTATCGCGCTGCTTTTGATGATGCAGCCTAACCTTGGTGCGACCATGCTGTTTGGCGGCGTCTGGTTTGTACTGATCTTAATGTCAGGTGTACCTCTGAAGCGGCTAGGCGCTTTTGCGGCTCTGGCAGCAGGCGCGCTGGCGGCGACGTATTTCTTCTATGACAATGCCCGCAACCGGATCGATTCATTCCTATCAGGGGGCACGGCATTCGATCACGTTGATCTGGCTGAGCGGACTTTGCTTGCTGGCGGTTGGACCGGTAGCGGCTTGTGGCTGGGCATTCGCAAAATGAACTTGCCCGAGGCGCACACTGATTATATTTTCTCTGTCATCGGCGAGGAGTTTGGATTGATCGTCTGCGCTCTGGTGGTGATACTGTATATGGCGATGGTGCTGCGGGTTTTGCTGCGATTGTTCGATGAGGAAAACCTGTTCATCCTGCTCGCAGGCGCAGGTCTTATTACGCAAATCGGCGGCCAAGCGATGATCAACATTCTGGTCAATCTGCAGCTGTTCCCATCCAAAGGCATGACTTTGCCATTGGTCAGCTATGGCGGTTCATCAACGATTGCGGTTTGCCTGACCTTTGGGTTGCTGATCGCGATCACAAGGCGCAATCCTTTCCTTGAGCGGGAAACACCCGGACTGTGGAAGATGGCCCGGAAACAAGAGGATGACGCGCAATGAGCGGTGAGAACCCAGCTGGATCCAGCCGGCATTTCGTATTGGCAGCAGGCGGTACGGGCGGACATTTGATCCCTGCCTTTGCGCTGGCGAAAGAGCTAGACGCACGCGGGCATCATGTCGCGCTGATCACAGATGAGCGCGGCGCGGCGATCCCGGGCAAGCCTGATTTTCTCTCAGCCCATGTTTTGCCAGCGGGGCGTTTCGGCAAAAATCCGCTGAGCTGGTTCAAAGGCGCGCGCGCCGTTTGGCAAGGGCGCAAAATGGCGCTTCGCTTGTTTGAGAGTTTTGAACCGAGCGCAGTGATCGGCTTTGGCGGCTATCCCGCTATGCCTGCGCTGCTGGCCTCAACCTCTGCTGGCATTCCCAGCCTTGTGCATGAGCAAAACGCAGTGCTTGGCCGCGTCAACCGATTGCTGGCAGGGCGTGTGGAAGCCATCGCCACCAGCTATCCCGATGTCGCGCGGCTGAAAAGTAAGCATGCGGACAAAGTGCATCTGGTCGGCAACCCTGTCCGCCCAGCCGTGCTTGATCTGCGCAAGCAAGATTTTCCCGCGCTAACCGAAGACGGTATTTTGCGTGTGCTTGTCACTGGCGGAAGCCAAGGCGCTAGCATTCTATCGCAAGTCGTGCCCGACGGATTGGCGATGTTGCCGCCTGCTTTGTGCCAGCGTTTGCAAGTGACGCAGCAATGCCGCGCAGAAGATTTAGAGGCTGTCCGCGCACGCTATAGCAGCCATGATATTCCCGCCGAATTGGCGACATATTACGAAGACATGGAAGCGCGGCTTGCCGATTGTCACCTGTTCATTGGGCGCGCTGGTGCCTCAACCATTGCAGAGCTGACAGCAGTCGGCCGCCCAGCAATCCTGATCCCGCTGCCCATTGCTACCGACGATCATCAAGCGGCGAACACGCGCGAAATGGTGAAGGCAGGCGGAGCGCGGATGATCCGGCAATCTGCGTTCCATCCCAAAGAATTGGCCAAGCAAATTCAAGCGATGGCGCAGGCCCCTGAAACGCTTGGCAATGCAGCGCATGGCGCTTGGAATTGCGGGCGCCCTGATGCTGCCACAGATTTGGCCGATCTCGTCGAAAGCTTTGGCGGGGCCGATATGATGGATGTGATCCGTGTCGGCGGCGAGGCGCAAACAGCG
>CALFEA010000078.1 GCA_937950385.1 uncultured Altererythrobacter sp.
CATCGCTGGTGAACGGCTAATGCTGGGCGCTGGTTAAGCTTTTGAACCAAATGTTTTAGGAGGGGTCGGGTGCTTGCGTATCCGGCCCTTTTTCTTTGGAGCTCAGCGTCTGTACGCTCAAGCCGCCGCGAGTTTGTCCGACGCGTCCGCTGCGTCTGCATTATCCGCTTTGTCTTCAATCAGCGCCTCTTCACCGCATGCAAACACGGTCGCTCGCATCATCCGCGCAAATGCGGGCAATTCAGCGGTGGTTTTCTTAGCGGCTGCGGTGTCTGTTTTCGTTGACATAATCTGTCTCGCGTCAAGTGATCGAATGCCATGGTAATGCGCCCAAATATCTCTGCGTAATAGGACACAAGCGACACGCAGCAATATTACGCTTGTCGAAACGCGCCAATCTTCTATTTTTGGCCCCATGATCCGCTGGCTCGCCCGATTTCTTGCGCAAATTGTTCTCTGGTTTATCGGGCTCAGCCTGCTGCTGGTGATCGCGTTTAAATGGATACCTGTGCCCATCACCGCCACCATGGTGATGGATGACAATGCGCTGTCCAAAGATTGGGAAGCGCTTGAGAATATCGACCGCAATCTGGTCAGCGCCGTGATCGCTGCTGAAGATGCAAAGTTCTGCACCCATGATGGGTTCGACACAGAAGCAATTGAAAAAGCCATCAAATATAACGCTAAAGGCGGGCGCATCCGAGGCGGCTCTACTATCACCCAGCAAACGGCGAAGAACGTATTTTTATGGCAAGGCGGCGGCTATGCACGCAAAGGGTTAGAGGCTTATTTCGCTTTCGCCATTGAGAAGATTTGGGGCAAGCGCCGGATCATGGAAGTCTATCTCAATGTCGCGGAAACCGGCATTGGAACCTACGGCGCAGAAGCCGGAGCCCAGCGTTATTTCGGCCACACCGCCGCGCGCCTGACCAAGAATGAGGCGGCGCGCATGGCGGTTGCCCTGCCCCTCCCCAAAAAACGCGAAGTGGTCGCTCCGTCCGGTTGGCTCGCCCGCCATGGCCGCACCATTCAGGCCCGCATGGCGGCGGTAAGGCGTGACGGATTGGACGCTTGCGTCTATGACTAAGGGCATGGGGACGGATCACTCGCACACTGATGGGCATGACCATGACCATAGCCACGGCTTCCTAGGTCACGGCGACGGGCATGCGCATGGTCATATCCACGCGCCTGCCGATTTTGGCAACGCCTTCCTGATCGGCGTCATTCTCAACACCGGCTTTGTTATTATTGAAGCGACTTACGGATTTTTGTCTGGCTCCATGGCTTTGGTCGCCGATGCGGGACACAATTTGTCCGATGTGCTGGCTTTGCTGCTGGCATGGGGCGCGAGTGTGGCGGCTAAGAAGGCGCCCACTTCGCGCTACACCTATGGTTATAAAAGCTCGACCATCCTTGCCGCGCTCGCCAATGCCATGCTGCTGGCAGTCGCAATCGGCGCAATCTTGTTTGAGACAATCCACCGCATTTTTGAACCCGCACCGGTCCAAGGCATGACCATGGTGATCGTTGCGGGAATAGGCATTCTAATCAACACCGGCACAGCGCTGATGTTTATGCGCGGGCGGCATGATGACCTCAATATCAGAGGCGCATTTCTGCATATGGCCGCTGATGCTTTGGTCTCACTGGGCGTGGTGATCGCGGGCATTGCGATTATCTACACCGGGCAGGATTGGATCGATCCGCTCACCAGCTTTATCATTGTCGCGATTATTGCACTTGGCACTTGGCAGCTGACCAAACAAAGCCTGCGTATGGGATTGCTCGCCGTGCCAGAGGGGATCGACCAAAAGGCTGTGAAATCCTATCTTTCAGGGCTTGACGGCGTGGCCTCAGTCGATGATTTGCATATCTGGCCTATGTCGACGACCGAAACAGCACTCACCGCCCATCTTTTGATGCCGCAAGGCCCCGCTTTCGGGGCAGAGGCGGATGCGTTTCTGCGCGAGGCCGCTGAAGGTTTGGCAGAGCAATTCGGTATCGACCATGCGACCTTGCAATTGCAAACCATTCCGATTGAACAGGGGTGCTGCTAAATGGTTCAGGCGGCATCGGCAGAGGCGCGCGAAGCGCTCAAATCGGCGATGGCTCGTTTGGCCAGCGGTGACCAATCGGCACTGGCTGAAATTTATGATGCAACTTCGGCGAAACTATTTGGAATATGCCTGCGTATCTTAGGTGACCGAAAGGAGGCCGAAGACGCTTTGCAGGATGTTTATGTGAATTTATGGCAGCGTGCCGATCGCTATGATCCCACCCGTGCCAGCCCTATTTCATGGCTTGCAACCTTCGCCCGCAATCGCGCGGTGGATCGTCTTCGCTCGGGCAAAGTGCGCCAAGGCGCCGTGCCAGTGGAAGAAGCCGCGCCCATCCCGGATGCGGCTCCTTTGGCTGACAGCCTGTTGATTGACGCAGAAAAAACCACACAAATTCACGCCTGTCTCGAAGAGCTGGAAGAACGCCAGCGCGGCGCGATCCGCTCCGCTTTCTTTGACGGCCAGACTTATGCGCAATTGGCCGAAGCCGCCGATGTGCCGCTGGGCACGATGAAAAGCTGGGTGCGGCGCGGCTTGCAAAAACTGCGCGGCTGTCTGGAGGCGAGCGAATGAGCGACGCCCCCAAAATGAAACGCGATGACCCCATGCTGGCGGCGGAATATTCGCTCGGCCTGCTAGAGGGCGAGGAATTGCTCACCGCACGCGGCAAAATGACCGATGGCGGGATCTTTGTCAGCCGCAAGGATTGGTGGGACAATTGGTTTATTCCGTTGAGTGACGAGATGGATGGCGCAGCGCCTGATGCGCAGGTCTGGGAACGGATCAATGCGGCGGTGAGTGCGAAAGAAAGCGGCGCAGATGCGGGCGCGGATGTGATTGCGCTCAAACAACGTCTGCGCAATTGGCAGATCGCGGGCAGCACAGCGGCCGCTGCAGCGGTGGCCGCCGTTGCGCTAATGGTAATGACACCGTCGCAATTGCCCGTAACCCAGGCTGCGACTGAAGCGCCATTGATGGCGAATGTGCCGATTGGCGACACCAATCTGCGGATCGGCGTGACCTATTTGCCAGAGGCGAAAGAAATGCTGGTGTCTGCCAGCGGGCTAACGGCTGACGGTGTGCATGACCATGAATTGTGGCTCGTGCCAGCTGATGGCGGCGAATTGCAATCCTTGGGCGTTGTGGTCGCTGGTGAAGAGCGCCGCGTGACTTTGCCGGCAGAGGTCACTGGCAATATGGGTGACGGCGTCGCAATTGTGCTGACACGCGAACCATTGGGCGGCAAGCCTGATGGCGTTGATGCTGGCCCCGTGGTTGCCGAAGGCGCATTCACTCAGGTCTAAACACCTGCTTTCGTTGTAAATTTAAGCAACGAAAAATATTTCCCACATCTTTTGCATCCAGGCACCGTGAGCCAGCGTAACTCTATCTGCAAGCAGGAGAGCTTGCCCCGATACGCTCCCCCCGTTCGAGCGAAAGGGCCCCTAAAGGAGATTACAAATGACGATGTCCACACAGCTTAAGCTGGCAGCCCTCGCCGCCGTCGCAGCAACCTCTACTATGGCAATTACCGTAGGCGCCCCAGTGGCCGCCCATGATCATGGTCACAAAATGACCAAAACCGCTGAGAAGCCTAATATCGTGCAAACCGCACAAAGCACCGGCGTTCATAACACTCTGGTCGCTGCCGTAACTGCGGCCGGTCTTGGCGAGACATTGTCAGGCGAAGGCCCGTTCACCGTGTTTGCACCGACTGACGATGCCTTCGCGAAATTGCCAGAAGGGACTGTCGCAACTCTCGTGAAGCCTGAGAACAAGGGCACGCTGACCACGATCCTCACCTATCATGTGGTCGCAGGCAAAGTGAAAGCAGGCGATCTGGTCGCTGCGATCACCGCCAATAATGGCGCATTCGAGTTTGAAACACTGTCGGGCGGAAAGCTGACAGCAACGCTCGTCGATGGCAGCGTTGTAATCACTGATGCAGCAGGCGGCACGTCCACTGTCACCACAGCTGACGTAAAAACCTCCAATGGCATTATTCATGTAACCGATGGAGTGTTCCTGCCGAACTAATAGATAGCGAGGCTATTTCAGAGTTCCCCCTCTAGCGCTGACCTGCTCTTACTCCCTCCCTATGCGGGACAGCGCAACCTCCGACCCCGTCTGACCACCCCCTCCCGGTCAGGCGGGGTTTTTCTTTGCGGATTGGGCTTTGCGGTAGAGTGCGGAGACTTGTTCGGGTGTGAGTTTGCGAGCCCAACGATAGGCTGCGCTTGGGTCAACGGCCTTGCCTTGACCGGAGATACTGACCTTGACGCGGCCCTTCTCTTGCAGAACAAAAATCTGCCTTCTGCTTTGCGGCTCTTCTATTGAGGAGACGAAGCCAATGCTCTCGCCATCATCGCAGGCGTATAGGTACCAAATATGCCCAGCAATAGTGTGCTCAACCGGGCCTATACGGCATTGAATTTGCGCAGGTTTATCAGATGGAGCCCAGCGCGCATCTGCCAATACGCTCACCAAAGCAAGCGAACCGGCAATGGCAAGGCTAGCCAACCGAAAGATTAAGCAGCCTCTTCGGCTTCCTCGTCATCCTTGGGACCAAGCACTTGGATCGGGTCTTTCTTGCCCAAAACAACATCGCCATCGACAACGATTTCATTGACGCCTTCCATATCAGGCAGGTCAAACATCGTATCGAGCAAGATCGCCTCAACGATGGAACGAAGCCCGCGCGCACCGGTTTTGCGCAGGATCGCTTTTTCCGCAATCGCTTGAAGCGCATCGTCGGTGAAGGTCAGCTGCACTTTTTCCAGCTCGAACAATTTTGCATATTGCTTGGCAATAGCGTTTTTCGGCTCTTGCAGGATTGTGACCAGAGCGTCGACATCAAGGTCATGCAGGGTCGCGATCACAGGCAGGCGGCCAACAAATTCAGGGATTAGGCCGAATTTGAGCAAATCTTCCGGCTCGCTCATTTCGAGCAATTCGCCCACTTTGCGCTTATCAGGATCGGCAACATGCGCGCCGAAACCGATTGAGCGTTTTTGCAAACGGTCGCCGATAATCTTGTCGAGGCCCGCAAATGCGCCGCCGCAGATAAACAGGATATTGGTGGTGTCGACTTGCAAGAATTCCTGCTGAGGATGCTTGCGACCGCCCTGCGGAGGAACCGAGGCCGTTGTGCCTTCCATCAATTTCAGCAAAGCCTGCTGCACACCCTCGCCCGACACGTCGCGGGTGATTGATGGGTTTTCTGCCTTGCGCGTAATTTTGTCGATCTCGTCAATATAGACGATGCCATGCTGCGCTTTTTCGACATTGTAATCAGATGATTGCAGCAGTTTCAGAATGATGTTCTCAACATCTTCGCCAACATAGCCAGCTTCGGTGAGAGTGGTCGCATCGGCCATTGTGAACGGCACATCAAATGTGCGCGCCAATGTTTGGGCGAGCAAAGTCTTACCCGTGCCGGTTGGACCGACGAGCAGAATATTCGATTTCGCCAGCTCAACATCGCCGGATTTACCCGAATGCTCGAGGCGCTTGTAATGGTTGTGAACCGCAACAGCGAGGTTCCGCTTCGCAGAGTTTTGACCGATCACATAATCATTGAGCGTCGCAAAGATTTCAGACGGAGAAGGCACTTCGCCTTCTTTGCGTCCGCCAAGGCCAGCCTTGGTTTCTTCGCGGATAATATCATTACAGAGCTCTACACACTCATCGCAAATAAAGACCGTGGGGCCTGCAATAAGTTTGCGCACTTCATGCTGAGATTTACCGCAAAAGCTGCAGTAAAGAGTGCTTTTACTATCGGTTCCGCTCAATTTAGTCATATCCTATCGATACCCCATTCCCGTGCTAGGGATTCGGCCAGTGTAGATGTCCGCAGGCATGAATCAACCTTCACGCCAATGTTTTGCCATTGATAGACGGCAAAATCGCCCATCACTTCCGCCATAATGGAGGCATTGTCCCAAAATTACCCGAAAGATCAAAGTAAATTAAATGCAATGTCTGCGCTAAGACCCTGCGCCCGATCAGGACGGTGCGCCGCCAGAACCTTTTTCGTCTTCGTCGCCTTCGCCTTCTGGGCGGGTTTCAAAGACCTTATCCACGAGGCCAAACTTCATCGCTTCATCGGCTTCAAGGAAGGTGTCGCGGTCCATTGCCGCCTCGATGTCTTTCAGCTTCTTGCCCGTGTATTTCACGTAAAGGTCGTTCATGCGCTTTTTGATGCGCAGAATTTCGCGCGCCTGAATTTCAATGTCAGAAGCCATGCCGCGCGCGCCGCCTGATGGCTGGTGGATCATCACCCGCGCATTGGGCAAAGCGATCCGCATGCCCGGCTCGCCCGCCGCCAACAGGAAACTGCCCATAGAGGCGGCTTGGCCTACGCAAACGGTGGAAACGCGCGGCTTGATATATTGCATGGTGTCATGGATGCCCATGCCCGCTGTCACAACGCCGCCGGGGGAATTGATGTACATGGAAATCGGCTTGGAAGGGTTCTCGCTTTCAAGGAACAATAGCTGCGCAATGATCAGCGAGGCCATATTGTCCTCAACCTGACCTGTCACAAAAACGATCCGTTCGCGCAGCAACCGGCTGAAAATGTCAAAGCTGCGTTCACCGCGGCTAGTCTGCTCCACAACCATTGGTACCAAGGCACCTGTCAGCGGGTCACGGGTAAATTGGCCTTGAGTCGAGTGGCCTTCGCCGCCGAAAAGATCGATCATGTGAAGCGTGTCCTTATACAAAACGTTGGAGGCCTATGTCGGACGCTGCGCGCCAATGTTCAAGGGCTTTAACCACTCCATTGGGGAAACTGCGCATTTACCCTTAGTTTTACTGTTAAGCTTGAGGCGCGGAAAAGCTGCGGATCAAACCGGGCGCACGCCGCACTTGCTCAATATCCGTCTTGCCGTTGAACAACAGCCGGACCAGTGCGAGCCGCCGCACAAGCAGCTCATGGATCAGGATCACCGTGCCTGCCGATGCCAGCGTTAGCACCGTAAATTCCGCCGCTATCGGCCATTCCACATCCACCAGCATTTTGCCGTAAATATAGATCAAGCAGTGGTGGAACAAATACATCGACAAGGCGCAATCCGCCAGCCAGCGAATACGCGGACCGCCCTCGTTAAAATAACGATGGAAGAATTGCAGAATGAACAACACAAGCGTCCACATCGCCAGCTGATTGAAGAACAGCATCACCATGCCCAGCGCAAAGCCTTGATCGGGAAACGCATAGGGCTGGAAGATAATCGCCGCAGCCGCCGCATAAGGCATATACCAGCGCCATGTGCACAGCGCTTTGAGCAAGGCCGGCGACAAAGCTGCCATCACGCCAATCACGAAAAACGGCAACTCGCTGGTGACCTTGTACCAGCTTTGAAAGCCCGGGAAGAGCAGATCATATGCGCCCGGCATTTGCGCCGCGAGCGCATAATTGCCTGTATTGGTCATAGCGAGCGCGATGAGGAACACAGCAAAGGCAAGCGGCGCGGCAACCCATGCCGCAAGCTTTTCCGACACAGCAACAGCCATTTGGCGCAGCGCCGACTCCTTCGGCAAGGCGGCATGAATGATCGCAGCAAGCAGGAACATCGGCAGCAGGCTGACGAGGAACCACAGATGCAATTGCCAGCCGCCGGTGCTCCAAACTGCGGCAAAATCCGCGCTTGCGAACCACACAAGCGGGCTTCCTGCTCCCCCTGCATCAAGCCAGCGCAGATACAATTCGACCATGTTAAACGTAACCGCAATCGCGATCAGCGGCACTGCGGTGCGCAAGAACCGGTTCCACAGAAAATCGCCAACG
>CALFEA010000079.1 GCA_937950385.1 uncultured Altererythrobacter sp.
CGGCGCAATCACAAAATTGGTAATAGCGGCATTGTGGTCAAACTTTTCTGCCCAAATAGAGGTAAGCAGGCCAAGCAAGGCCAGAAGCACAGATCCCATCAGACCGAACCAGATCACCGCCCACCAATGCTCGACCGATAGGCTTACACCCGGCCATAGCAGCATCGCCAGCGCCACTGTGCAGCCAACAGCAATCGCTCGCGTTACCGCGGCGGCAATAATCCCAACCATCAGCTCGCCCTCTGACAAAGGCGGCATCAGCAAATCGATGATCGTGCCCATAATTTTGCCCGACAAAAGCGAGAATGACGAGTTGGCAAAAGCATTTTGCATCATGCCCATCATAATCAGGCCTGGCGCAATAAAACTGGCGAACGGCACGCCAAGAACTTCGCGCCCACCGCGCCCCAATGCGACGGTAAAAATCACCAGAAACAAAAGGGTTGTGACCGCAGGAGCCCAAATAGTCTGCGTCTGCACCTTGAGAAACCGGCGAACCTCCTTAATATAGAGGGACCAAAGACCAATGCGGTTGATACCGGTGAAAAATGGCTCGCCTTTTGGCGGGAAGTTCGAGCCCCTTTTTGCGACGCTACTATTGTCTGCATCTGGGGCGATAGTTTCGCCAGTCGTTGTCATTGCTTGATCGGCCATGATTTGGCGGTTAGGGGCAAGTGAGCGCCATGACAAGCGCCCCTTTGCCAGCAGACGGCAAAACGCCTAAGGTTATGGCGAAAATTTTAAATGGGAATTTGAGAAACACATGAGTTGGACAGACGAACGCATCGGGACCCTCCAGAAAATGTGGGAAGGCGGATCCACCGCTAGCCAGATTGCGGAAGAGCTCGGCGGTGTCAGCCGCAATGCTGTGATCGGCAAAGCCCATCGGCTTGGCCTAAAATCGCGCCCCTCTCCTGTAAAAGCAGCAGAGAAAAAGAAAAAAGCAGCGACTGCGGCGAAGAAGGCACCTGTGAAAGCGGCGCCTAAGAAACCCGCTGCAAAGGCGCCGAAGGCCCCGGCGAAATCGCCTGCAGCCATATTGAATGCTCAGGCAGCAGCATCTGCCGCCAATGCAGCATCGCAAGAAGGCGTGCCCTCACAGCCAATTCCTAATCCTTCGCCCAATTTGCCCAAGATCGTCTCGGTTGGACCGGGCGGATTTTTGCGCCAGGGCCCAGGTGATCAACAGCCACCGATCCCGCCAGCACCGCCGCGCCGGCTTGTGCCAGCCAAGCCTGATCCAGCGATTAAGGACAAAACCAGCCTGCTGGATCTGTCCGATAAAGTGTGCCGCTGGCCAATGGGCCATCCAGGCGAAGCGGACTTTCATTTTTGCGGCGGCGAGGTGAACCCTGGCTTTCCTTATTGTGTCGAACATTGCGGCCGGGCCTATCAGGCGCAATTGCCTCGCGGTGCGCGCAGACCGCCTCCGCCTTTGCCATTTGGCGGACCGCGAGTTCGCTAAAGCGTAAGCCGCAACTTGGCGATGAAAATGCACAAAGGGCTGCGTCCATCATGGGATCGCGGCCCTTTTTGTTGGTTGCGCGCCTTTGTCCAATTTTTGTAAACCCGCTGCGATATGCTCAATGATCTAAGAGAGAAAACATGGCCCTAACGCTTTACGATGCCTTCGTTCCCACCTGCCAACAGACCCTCGCCGCCATTCACGGTATGATGGATAAAGCGCAGGCGCATATTGCGGATAAAGGCCTAACGGATGCCGATTTGATCGAAGCGCAGCTAACCGGTGATATGTGGCCATTGCCGTGGCATATCCGCAGCTGTTGGCTGCATTCTGCTAACGTATTGGAGCAATTGCCTAGCGGCGAGTTTGCACCCAACTTTAGCGAGGTTGCAGACAGCTGGGACGGATTGCGGGCGCAAGTGACTTCGGCTCAGAACATCTTGGCAAATGTTGATGCAGACGCATTGGAAGCTATCGCAGGCAAGGAAGTGGCCTTCATGATGGGCGGCAAGCCTTTGATGAAATTCACCGCGCAGAACATGCTTCTAAGCTTTTCGCAGCCCAATTTCCATTTCCACGCGACCACATTTTACGACATTTTGCGCCACAAGGGCGTTCCTATTGGTAAACGCGATTATCTCGGGGTCCCGCGGACCTTGTAAATTTAACGCACCAACCAATTGGAACTACATATGAAACGCATCCTTATCGCCTCGTTCGCAGGCGCAATCGCGCTCGTCCCTCAAAGCGCTCAGGCCGAAGTTCCAGAAGCCGTGCGGGCGATGATCGATGCAGCCATTGCCAAAGGTGATGCACCAACAGTGCGCGCTGTGATGGATCTGGCACGCCAAACCAATCCAGTTGACACAGATGAACTCAACGCCATTCAAGCACAATTTGAAGCGGGCGAAGCAGCCAAAGCGGCTCAAGCAGAAGCTGCAAAAGAGCAAGAAATCCGTTCCGCTGGCCTTCTCGATAATTGGCAAGGTCAAGGCCAATTGGGCGCATTTCGTTCCACTGGTAATACATCAGACACGGGCGTTACCGCTGGCGTAACGCTGGAACGAGT
The DNA here is from genome assembly GCA_937950385.1 of uncultured Altererythrobacter sp. GTDB lineage: Bacteria > Pseudomonadota > Alphaproteobacteria > Sphingomonadales > Sphingomonadaceae > Erythrobacter. The sequence goes on from CALFEA010000079.1 coordinate 2,535, forward strand.
TGGGGTCGATTGGCGCCACAAGCTGACTGGTTTGGCCGACTATCAAAAGTCCAATGGCGTCACGACGCGCGAGCAATTCCTCGCCGCATATGAAGCCAATTATGACCTTAGTGACCGCCTCTATGCCTACGGCCTTGTGCAATATGAGCGCGACACATTTCAAGGGTATACGGCACGCTATTCCGCATCAGGCGGGCTTGGTTACCGTGTGATCGAGCAGGACAATATGCAGCTGTCTGTGAAAGCGGGCCCTGCTTACCGTAAAACCGATTTCAACAATGGCACATCGGACAGTTCCATCGCCGGTCTCGCGGCTTTGGATTTCGATTGGCAGATTGCAGAAAACCTCAAACTTACCGAAGATGCCAGCGCCTTTATCCAATCAGGCGGCAACACTTATGTCAGCACCACCGGTCTTGTGGCTGGACTTGGCAGCGGCTTGTCGGCGAGCATTTCCTATTCGGTTGAGCATGAGACGAACCCGCCCATCGGCGCCGTTAAAACCGACACGCTGACACGTGCAACGCTGATCTATGATTTTTAGGCCAGCGCTTTGCCAAACCAGATGACATGATGCGCGCCTTTGTTATTTGGGCGCGAGCGGACGTTCACCTCTTCCACATGCATGCGGGAATCCATCATCCGGCGCTTGAAGCCGTGGTCGGGCGCAGCGGACCAAACCGCCAACATGCCGCCCGGCTTTAACGCATCGCGCGCTTTGCCAAGGCCGGTACGTGAGTAGAGCCGGTTATTGTCAAACCGGACCATGCCATCGGGCCCATTGTCGACATCCAGCAGGATCGCATCAAACTTCTCGCATGTGCCATCGTTGGCATCATCAATCAGCGCAGCGACATCACAAATATTGAGTGTGAGGCGGGGATCATCGAGGCAATCGCCCGTCAGCTCCGCCATCGGCCCACGCGCCCAATCAATGATCTTCTCAGCAATCTCGGCAACGACCACATCACCGTTTGATGCTCCCAGCCGAGCAAGTGCAGCCCGCAGGGTAAAGCCCATGCCATATCCGCCGATCAATATGCGCGGATTTTCGGTCTTCAACCGGTCAAAGGTCAGCTCAGCCAATTGCTCTTCTGAAAAACGCATGCGCGTGCTCATGAGCTCATTATGACCCAGCACGATCATAAAATCGCGGCCATGGCTGAACAGCTCAAGCTCCTCGCCATCGGGAATTTGGACGGTATCAATCAGTTCACGTTTCAACATTGCCCCGCCCCTTAGATGATTTCGTCTTCATCGAACATACCGTCTGCAAACGCGGCATCTTGAATCTCGCCAAGACGGTCTTCTGCTGTACCCGATGCTTCTACTTCGGCCACATGCACCAGCGCATCACCTTGATTGACGACAGGCAAATTGCTGCGCCCGATGATGATCCCGCGGATGGGTGAGGCAACGGCGATATCCTTATCCCCGAACGGATCAGCAAGGTAGCCCACAGCTTCGCCAGCATCGACCAATGCGCCGCTTGCTTTGGTGGCGCGGAACAATCCGCCCTCTGGCGCGCGCACCCACATAGAGCGGCGGCTGCGCACCGATTTGGCGCCAGCCTTGCGCGGTAATTTCACGCCCATATCCAGATGCGCCATAACGCGCAAAATACCTTGCACAGCAACACGAATACTCAGCTCGTCAAACCTCAACGCCTCGCCCGCCTCAACCAGCAAGACATCACAATCATGTGCAGCCGCTGCTTGCCGCAGTGACCCTTCGCGCAATTTGGAGACGATGATGGCAGGCGCGCCGAATATCGGGGCGAGTTCCGCAGCCAAGGGGCGATTGTCGCTTATGCGGACTTGCGGCAAGTTTTCGCGGTGCAGCGCGGCGGTGTGAATATCGATCCCGATGTCGCTGCGCGCAATAACCTCAGTCGTGAAGCAATGCGCCAATTGCGAGGCTAGCGAGCCCGTCGCGTTTCCGGGGAAGCAGCGGTTCAAATCGCGGCGGTCGGGCAGGTACCTTTGATGCGCGACAAATCCGTAAGCGTTGACAATCGGGATGCATAGCAGCGTGCCTGCCAGCCGCTTGGGAGAGACCGATTTCAGCAAGCGGCGCACAACCTCCACCCCGATTATCTCATCACCGTGAACGCTGCCGCTGACGAACATCACTGGGCCCGGTTTTTTGCCGTGAATGACCCGCACCCGCAGCGACACCTCAGTATCAGTTGAAAGGCGGCTAACCGGAATATCGATCGTTTCGCTGGTGCCCGGCGCGATAGAATGTCCGGCAAGTTCAAAATGCGGCACGGATGAAGTTTTAGGCAAAGCGGCTACCTTAAATTGACAATGGCGGAGATGTGGACTTCGCCGCTCGAAAAGGAAAGCCCGCAAAACAAAAGGGGCCGCGATTTCTCGCAGCCCCCTCTATTTGGTTTTGATCGACCTTAGTCTTTCAAGAAGTCTGGAACGTGACCTGGGCCGTCATCATTGCCGCCTTTATTGTCGCCGCCACCATCACGGCGACCGCTCCGGTCGTTGTTACGGCTGCGGCTGCCGCGCGGGCCCCGGCGATCGCTTCCGCGGTCACTCTTCGGCTTGTTTTCGCGCGGTGGACGTGTGTCCTCCAGCTCTTCGCCAGTTTCTTGGTCAACGACCCGCATCGAAAGGCGAACCTTGCCGCGCTGGTCGATCTCAAGAACCTTGACCTTCACTTCTTGGCCTTCGGAAACAACGTCGCTAACTTTCTCAACGCGCTCATTCTTCATTTCCGACACGTGGACGAGACCGTCCTTGCCGCCCATGAAGTTCACAAATGCGCCGAAATCAACGATGTTGACGACTTTGCCGTTGTAGATTTTGCCGACCTCGGCTTCTTCCACAATGCCTTCGATCCATGCTTTCGCTGCATCGATTTGGCTGCCGTCGGACGAGCTGATTTTGATGACGCCTTCATCATCAATATCGACCTTCGCGCCAGTTTCAGCAACGATTTCGCGGATGACTTTGCCGCCCGTTCCGATGATGTCGCGGATCTTCGATTTGTCGATCTGCATGGTCTCAATACGTGGTGCGTGCTGAGACACGCCAGTACGTGAGGAGCCCAAGGCTTTCTGCATTTCACCAAGGATGTGCGTGCGGCCGGCTTTCGCCTGTTCCATCGCGCTTTCCATGATTTCCTTGGTGATGCCGGCAACCTTAATATCCATCTGGAGCGATGTGATACCGGTTTCAGAACCTGCTACCTTAAAGTCCATATCGCCCAAGTGATCTTCATCACCCAAGATATCGGACAGGACAGTGAACTCGTCTCCTTCAAGGATCAGACCCATCGCAATGCCGGATACCGGACGCTCGATTGGAACGCCTGCATCCATCATCGACAGACAGCCGCCGCACACGGTCGCCATGGATGACGAGCCGTTGGATTCAGTGATGTCTGACAAAATGCGGATTGTGTAAGGGAAGTCTTCGTGGCTAGGCAGCACAGGGTGCAGCGCACGAT
>CALFEA010000080.1 GCA_937950385.1 uncultured Altererythrobacter sp.
TGCAATCGGTCAGCTTGCCAGGCAGGCGCAGTTTCTTAGCATTTGTAGCCGATTTGCGCTTTATCTCGCGCTCTTGCTTGCGGCGCAGACGTTCGTCCATCCGCTCCATGACTTGGCCCAGCAAAGCCTTGCCGCGGTCCATATTGTCGGACAGGAAAAGGTCGAATTGATCGCGCACGGCGTTTTCAACCAAACGGGTTGCCTCGGGCGATGTCAGCCTGTCTTTCGTTTGCGATTGAAATTGCGGATCGCGAATGAAAACGGAGAGCATGATCTCGCCGCCAGTCATTACATCATCGGCGGAGATGTCCTTTGCTTTCTTTGTCTGTGTCAGCTCACCAAAAGCGCGCAATCCCTTGGTCAGCGCCGCACGAAGCCCTTGCTCATGCGTGCCGCCATCCGGCGTAGGCACTGTGTTACAATACCAACTGGTCGACCCGTCGGAATATAGCGGCCAAGCCACGGCCCATTCAACGCGGCCTTTCGACTGGCCGTCATCGTCTTCTGGGAATTCTTGGCTTCCTGTAAAAGGCTGAGCGGTCACACATTCACGCGGCCCGATTTGTTCTGCCAAATGATCGGCCAAACCGCCTGGAAATTTGAATGTGGCCTCTGCTGGAATCTCGTCGGACGCAAGGCTTTCATCGCATTTCCAGCGGATTTCAACGCCTGCAAACAGATAGGCTTTAGAACGCGCAAGTTTGAACAGGCGCGCAGGTTTAAACGCGCGGTCGCCGAAAATTTCTTCATCCGGCGTGAAGGTCACTGTCGTGCCGCGCCTATTGGGTGCTGCGCCCAATTTCTGGATGGGGCCAAGGGTTTCGCCCTTACTAAACTCTTGCGCGTAAAGCTGCTTGTCGCGGGCCACTTCGACACGGGTTAGGGACGACAAGGCGTTTACAACGCTGACCCCGACGCCGTGCAGACCGCCGCTCGTTGCATAGGCTTTTCCGGAAAATTTCCCGCCAGAATGCAGCGTGCCGAGGATGACTTCTAACGTCGATTTGCCCGGGAATTTTGGGTGTTCATCAACAGGAATGCCGCGACCATTATCTGCCACAGACAGCTTGTTTCCCGGCTCCAAGCGCACTTCAATTCGGGAGGCATGGCCTGCTACAGCTTCATCCATCGCATTATCGATAACCTCTGCAGCCAAGTGGTGCAGCGCGCGGTCATCCGTGCCGCCAATATACATGCCGGGGCGGCGGCGAACAGGCTCGAGCCCTTCGAGCACCTCAATCGAGGAGGAATCGTAATCGCCGCTTGTCGCGGGCGTGCCTTCAAACAGATCATCAGCCATATTCGCCAGCTATGCGCGCGCGCGGCTGCGGCGACAAGCACCGCGAATGAGTTTTCGCCAGACTTGGGCCGACTTTACCTGTATTATTTGGAGAAAGTGGCCGGTGCCTGATCCACGGTGGCGAAACTACCATTGCGCACTTCAACCACAGCCAAGGCCCGCTCAATCACACCGTTTTTGCGGAAACGAAACGCGCCATCGACACCGACAAAACCTTTTTCCTCGCGCAATTGCTTTGTCGGAAATTTGCGTCCCACTTTCCAATCGCGCGCCACACGCAGCGTAAGCAAAACGGAATCATATCCCAGCGAAGAGATGCGGAATGGCTTGCGGCCAAAACGCTTGTCATAAGAATCGCTATACCGCTTAAACCGGCCATCGGAGACTGCGGAGAAGATCGCACCGCGCATTGCGCTGCTTTGCGTGAGCGAACCTTCGCCGCCCCACAATTCGGTGCCGATTATGAGCGTATTGACAGTGCTGCCGGTCTTGATTTCAGCTGCTGCCCGCGTGGCGAGACGCGCGCCATCAGCGATTACGACAGTGTCAAAACCCCCGCGCGCTTTCAGCCGGGTCGCTGCATTGGAAATATTGGTGCTTCCGCGCGCGTAACGCTCCGTCGCGGCCAGCGCCCCGCCATATTCGCGCAAAGCACTTGAAAGCGCCGTCATAGAACGGTTGCCATACTGTCCTTCTGGAACAATCGCACCAAAACGATTTGCCCCTTTACCGCGCGCATAGGCAATAGATCGGTTGATCGATTGCTCTGGCACATGGCCCATTACAAACACGTTCTTGCCCGCTGCCGTCGAATCGTTGGAGAATGAGATAATCGGCACATCTGCATTGGCCGCGACGGGCGCAATCGCAGGGATATTTTGCGCCATCAACGGGCCAAGGATCAAACGGTTGCCATCTGCCACTGCCTTTGCCGCAGCCGCTCCGGGATTGGTTGAAGTGTCATAAGTCGTAATTCGCAAGTTCGATGCATTTGTATCAAGCAGTGCCATATTCGCCGCATTAGCCAGCGATTGCCCTACAGCACCATTATTGCCCGTCATTGGAACCAGCAAAGCAATCCGGTGACGCGTTTGATCAGTTGGGAGAGTGGTCGCGCTTGGGCGCGGTGCAGGCGCTTGGCTTACGGCAGGACCAGTTTTAGGGACAACCTGACAGCCTGCCAAAAATGCCGCTGTACCCGCTACCAAAACGATACGCCGATTGAACAAAATACGCTTCATGCTTGCCGTTCCCACTTTACAGTCCCAAAAGCCACAATTGTGACTGAGACAAAATCACCCATTCCTGAGCCTCTTAGCGCTGGCCTTTACATTGTCGCTACACCGATTGGCAATCTTGGAGACATAACTCTTCGGGCTGTCGACATTTTGCAACGCTGCGATTTGGTCGCTTGCGAGGACACGCGGGTGACGGGAAAGCTGTTGAAAGCGCTCAACATCTCCAAACGGATGCAGCGTTATGATGATCATTCAGGCGAGGGCGCCCGCGCTGCATTGATTGAACGAGCGCGCATCGAAGCGGTGGCGTTGGTCAGCGATGCAGGCACTCCGATTATTTCTGATCCAGGTTTTCGGCTGGTGAGCGAGGCGCGCACCGCCGATATTCCGGTCACAACCTTGCCGGGTGCATGTGCAGTCATTGCGGGATTAACGCTGAGCGCATTACCCAATGATAAATTTCTATTCGCAGGGTTTCTGCCGGCAAAGGAAAAAGCACGTGTGGCCGCTCTTGAGGAATTTGCGGCGATCAAAGCCACGCTGATCTATTACGAAACTGGGCCGCGTTTGGTGAAAAGCCTGATTGCGATTGCAGAACTTTGGCCGAAGCGGGATGTCGCCGTGGCACGCGAGCTAACCAAATTGCACGAGGAATGCCGCAAGGGCGGCGCCGCTGAATTGGCCGAACACTACACCGCAAATCCGCCCAAGGGAGAGATTGTACTGTTGATCGGTCCGCCCGAGGATGAGGCGTTCTCTGGCGATCCCGATACACTTTTGACCGAAGCATTAAAAACACTCAAAGCCTCGCAGGCCGCTGGCGAAGTGGCCAAAGCAACAGGTCTTGATCGCAAGACGCTTTACGCCCGTGCGATGGAACTCAAACGGTGACATCACCTGCCAAAAAACAACGCGCTGAACAGCAAGGCCGCGACGCGGAACAATTGGCCGCATATTTTCTCAAGGAGCAAGGCTATGAAATCCTTGCCGAGCGGGTCCGCAATGCCGCCGGAGAGATTTATCTGATAGCGCGCAAAGATAGGCTTATTGCTTTTGTCGAAGTCAAATGGCGCAAACGCGCAGCCGACCTCGACACCGCTATAGACGAGCGCCGCCTCGCCCGCGTTGCCGCTGCCACAGAAATCGCTGCTTATGATTACGCAAAGAATGGCGAAGATATCCGCGTAGACGTAATCCTACTTGCGCCTGGCACATCACCGCACCACATCATCAATGCCTGGATGCCTTAAGGAAACTCACGAATGTCGCTTAATATCGCTGTACAAATGGACCCTATCGAAAGCGTCAATATAGCTGGCGACAGTTCTTTTGCCCTGATGGAAGCAGCACAGGCACGGGGTTATACATTGTACGAATATCACGTCGAAAGCCTGACTTTGGATGCGAATGACCGACTCTATGCCGAATGCGCGCCGGTTACGGTTCAGCGCGTTGTCGGCGATCACTTTACAAAAGGCGAATACCAGCGCCTGGACCTTGGCCGCGACATTGATGTCATTTTGATGCGTCAAGACCCGCCCTTCGACATGGGCTATATCACTGCCACCCATTTGCTCGACCGAATTGCGGATGAGACTTTGGTGGTCAACAATCCCACCGCTGTGCGCAATGCGCCAGAAAAAGTGATGGTGCTCGATTACCGCGAGTTCATGCCGCCGACGCTGATCACCCGCTCCTCTGATGAGGTGAAGCGCTTTATGGCCGAGCATGGCGCGGTCGTGGTCAAACCGATCCACGGTAATGGCGGCAAAGCGATCTTTCGCGTGCCAGAATCAGGCGACAATCTGACCGCTCTGTTTGAGGTCTTCAACCAAACTTGGCCCGAACCCCATATGGTGCAGCCATTCCTTCCCGAGGTAGCCGAAGGAGACAAACGCATCGTGCTGGTCGATGGGGTGGTTGCTGGCGCGATCAACCGCATACCGGGCGAAGGCGAGTTCCGCAGCAATCTGGCGATGGGCGGCTCGGCTGAGAAAACGGTGCTCACCGAACGCGAGGAAGAGATTTGCGCCGCGATGGGGCCGGAACTGAAACGGCTCGGCCTGACATTTGTAGGAATCGATGTCATTGGCGGCAAATGGCTGACCGAGATCAACGTAACCTCGCCAACAGGTATTGTCGCGATTTCAAACTACGATGGGACGGATTTAGCCGGGATGATCTGGGACGCTATTGAGGTGCGGGTGGCAAAGCTTGCTAATGGCAAATGATCCCGCCATTCTACCTGAATTAGAAATATTCGAGTTTGAATTTAATGAGTCTTACTACGGCAGACCTTACTTTAGTTGAGCAACGGGTAACCAATGATGGGCCAAGCACTGGGGCAACCTATCTTTTGTGGTTCTTTCTGTGGTTTTTCAGTGCCCATCGGTTCTATTTAGGACGACCAATTTCTGCGATCTTCCAAATATTATCCTATTTCATATTAGTTGGGTTCATTTGGCTAATAATTGATGCAGTTTTGATCCCAAGCATGGTCCGAGAAAACCAGAATAATATCCGTCAAACTCTGATCAAGCAAATGCAGCTTCGCGCGGGTTAGAACATCCCGCATTGTTCCATGATAGCTTTGCCGCTGGTCTCAATTTTCACATCCGCGCTCACTTCTCCAAGGCCTTTGTCCTGAAAGGTCACATTCGAGCCTTCAACCTTTGCACCTGCTTTGCCCATAAATGCCAAAGTTAGGCGGTCTTCGAGAGACTTATAGGCCGCACGCTGTTGGGCCGGCGTAATCTGCTGGAGCTTGTCATCGAAGCATTCACATTGGCTTGATGAGGCGCGGAAACCCAAATGCGGGGCGCTTTGCAAATAATCGGTGTCGCATTTCGCGTAGTAGTCGCCGCGTTCGTAACCGTCGCTGGTTTTCGATCCGCCCAGAGCTCCGCTATAATAGGCATATCCAAATGCGCAGCCTGCTACGCCCAAAACCAATGCTATCATCCTCATCACGTTTCTCCCTCTTGCGCCTATTGCTTCTTCCCAGCGCTTTTCCCGGCCCTCGGATGCGCATCGCGGTAATTCTCAAGCATCGTCGCTGCATCCACCTTTGTATAAATCTGCGTTGAGCCCAATGAAGCATGGCCCAGCAATTCCTGCAAAGATCGCAAATCCGCGCCTGCGCCTAGCAAATGCGTGGCGAAGGAATGCCGCAAAGCATGGGGCGTCGCAGTGTCGGGCAGGCCTAGGGCTTTGCGCGCTTTTGCGGTCGCCTTTTGCACCATGCCTTGAGACAATGCGCCGCCGCGCGCGCCTCTAAACAGGGGCTCATCCGCCTCCATTGGGAAAGGGCAAGCTTGCGCATATTCAGCAACGGCGCTCGCACAAATCGGCAGGATCGGAACAATGCGCTGCTTGCCTCCTTTGCCCGTCACTTGCAGAGTTTGGCCAAGCGGTGCATCCGATCCTTTGAGCGACAATGCCTCGGCAATCCTGAGGCCCGCGCCATAAAGTAGCAGCAACACTGCTCGGTCCCGCGCGCC
>CALFEA010000081.1 GCA_937950385.1 uncultured Altererythrobacter sp.
TGACGCCCGAAACAGCGAGGCGTTCGACCAGCCATTGCGGTGCGACACCGCCCTTGGCGACGACTTCATTTTTAATGAGCGCCTTTGGCCCGTGATCTGATCCGTCGAACAAATCTTTGATACTTTCGTCAGTTTCCGCCAACCGAAGCATAGCGGCTCGTCCCCATTCCGGCACAGGCCCGCAGGCGCGAATGGCGGAATAGACCAGTTCGCGAACGGCGCGGCGATCCTTGCTTCCAGCATAGCGGCGCTGTTTGAAATAATCGCTGATCAAACGGTCAGCGGGCGGGCCCTTTTTGCGGGTGGCTTCAATGATGCCATCGAGCAATTCGATGGCGGCTTGGACGCGGGCTGCGGGGCGCATTTAATGTTCCTCAGCGCGTCGGATAATTCGGTGCCTCGCGCGTGATGGCGACATCATGCACATGGCTTTCAGAAAGACCCGCATTGGTGATACGAACAAATTTGCCGCGCTCGCGCAAATCAGCCAGTGTATTAGAACCGGTATAGCCCATCGCCGCTTTTACGCCGCCGACAAGTTGGTGAACGATGTCTGCTGCTGGGCCTTTGTAAGGCACTTGGCCCTCGATACCTTCTGGCACGAGTTTCATGGCAGAGACATCTTGCTGGAAATAGCGGTCAGCCGATCCGCGCGCCATCGCGCCGACACTGCCCATGCCGCGATATGACTTATAGCTGCGCCCTTGGTAAAGGAATGTCTCGCCCGGAGCTTCGGCCGTGCCCGCTAAGATCGAGCCAACCATAACGCTGGATGCGCCCGCCGCCAGAGCCTTGGCAGCATCGCCGCTGGTGCGAAGGCCGCCATCTGCGATAATTGGAACGCCCGATTTGGCCGCTTCTGCAGCGCTTTCCAAAATGGCGGTAAGCTGAGGCACACCGACGCCTGCAACAACGCGGGTGGTGCAGATCGAGCCAGGGCCAATCCCGACCTTCACCGCATCTGCACCTGCATCAATCAAAGCGCGAGTGGCCTCTGCGGTGGCGACATTGCCCGCGACAATTTGCACCGAATTGGAAAGATTCTTGGCGCGCTCAACCGCTTTGGCCACTTCCTTATTGTGACCGTGGGCTGTGTCGATAATCACGACATCCACTTCGGCATCAATCAATGCCTGCGTGCGCTCAAAGCCATTGTCGCCCACCGTGCTAGCCGCCGCAACGCGAAGGCGTCCGGCTGCATCCTTGGTCGCATCAGGGTAATTCACAGCCTTTTCGATATCTTTCACCGTGATCAAACCAACACAGCGATGCGCATCATCAACCACCAGCAATTTTTCGATACGGCGCTGATGCAGCAAACGGCGCGCTTCTTCTTGGCTAGTGCCCAGCGGAACGGTTGCCAGATTCTCGGTCGTCATCAACTCGCGCACAGGCTGAGCGGGGTTTTCTGCAAACCGCACATCGCGGTTGGTGAGGATCCCGGCGAGCTTGCCTGCATTGTCTGTAACAGGAATGCCGCTGATTTTATGTGCGGCCATCAATTCCTGCGCTTCGCCCAATGTCGCATCGGGGTTAATGGTGATCGGATTGACGACCATGCCGCTTTCAAACCGCTTCACGGCGCGGGCCGCGGCGCATTGCTGCTCAATCGTAAGGTTACGGTGGAGCACGCCAATGCCGCCCAATTGCGCCATGACAATGCCCATATCAGCCTCTGTCACAGTGTCCATCGCCGCCGAGATCACCGGAATATTGAGCGCAATATCGCGCGTCAATTGCGTTGAGGTGTTTGCCATTGAGGGGAGCACGTCGCTCTCAGCCGGACGTAGCAATACGTCGTCAAATGTCAGGCCAAGGGGGATATCCATATGCGTCACTTTCTAAAATCAATCGGCGGCGAAAAGCTGTGCCTGCCGAGAATCGTGACGGCCCATGTAATCAAGCTTTGCCAAAATCGCTAGGGGGGCTGCCACGCTTATTGCGCCCAACCTCCAACATATACGCATATATGCGCGTTATGTGACGCTATGGTGACGCTATTGGCTCTGGAACTGACACTGGCGCGATTGCCGGGACCACATATTCGCTCGCATTGGCCACTTTTTCGATCAAGCCTTCATGCAACAGCAAATCCTCCACCGCGCCCCCTAACTCCATGCCTGCAACCTCATCACTGGCATTGTGATAGCGGGTTTCGAGATAGGTATTGAGCCGCTCTTCATTGCCAAAAGCGCTGGACACCATCACGGTGGGCACATCGCGTTGCAACAATGCCCAGCCATCTTGCCGCCGCAAAAACTGCTCGGCCAAAACGCGGCTGCCTTGCTCACGTCCACTCGCTTTGATGGCATCAATCACAAGCGGGTCAAGCGCGGTTTCTCCCTCGCCAATAAAGCCAATTTCACTGCCGCGCGGCGCAATCGCAACCGTATCGAAATTGAAAGCCGCAACAAATGAATCAAGCGGAACGGGCGGGTTTTCCGTGAAGGCCTGCGCCCCTAGCAGTCCCCACTCCTCTGCCGTGGTTCCCAACACAAAAATGTCGCGGTCATGCGGGCCAGAGGCTGAAAGACGCCGGGCCAACTCCAGCATTGCTGCGACCCCGCTAGCATTGTCAGCGGCGCCATTGCAGAGCCGATCTTTATCGCCAGGCTCGCCGCATTCACCAAAGTGATCCCAATGCGCCAGCATCAAAACCGCGCCAGCCTCAGGGCGCGTGCCAGGCAATTTGCCGATCAAATTGTGAGAAATAGCATCGCGCCGATCTGAGCTGGCTTCAATCCGCACTGTAGCGGGTAGGGTGATTGGCGCAAAGCCCACATCATCAGCCTGCGCTTCAATAGTTTCCCAATCCGCAAAGGTGGATTCCATAGCTTTGCGGGTTACAAAAACGCTGAGATTATCGTCCAGCTCGCTAACCAATTGGAACCGCTCACGGCTTGAAAAACGTTGGAGGCTCTCGATAGAATCTGTTGATTCCACAATTGTGATGACCGCGGCTGCGCCTTGCTCGAACAATTTTTCGCGCCGAGCGGGGCTTTTGCCCGGCTCGCCTTGCAAAACAGCAACTTTGCCCAGCACTTGATCATCTGCAACAGCGGCCTGTGCCTTACCGACAAATACCAAGGCGCCTTCTTCAACCAAGGCGCGCTTACTGCCGGTGAGCGCGGCGGCTTCGTCATCCACCAAGGTGATATCGGTATCCCCAATTTGGAAGACCACAGTCCCATCCAATGCCGCCGAAGTCACCAGAGGCACTGGCGCCCGCCAAGGGTTGGAGGGATCATTCGTGCCGCTAACCAGCCCGGCGCGTTCCAACTCGCCCTGCATATAATCGAGCGTTTTCGTCTCACCTTGCGTGGCGGGACGGCGACCCATAAATTCTTCGCTCGCCAGCACAGCAATATCTTTCGACATTGCCACTTCTGCCAATTTATACTGCGCCTCAAAAGCGCGATCGCCGCGCGTGCCTGCACATGCAGACAGCACCAATACGCCGATCACCAGCCCCAAAGAGCGCCCCATTTTCTTGCCCCATCTACCCATTATTCGGCGGTCCAGCCTCCGTCCATTGACCAGTTTGATCCGGTCACATTGCCCGCTTCTTCGCGGCATAGGAAAAGCGCCAATGCGCCAACCTCTTCGGGTTGAACAAATTTCTTAGTTGGCTGCTTGGCCAGCAACACATCATTGATGACTTCCTCGCGGCTCAATCCGCGCGCCTTCATCGTATCGGGGATCTGACCCTTAATCAGCTCAGTCCAGACATAGCCCGGGCTGATGCAATTGGCGGTCACACCCTCTTGCGCCAACTCCAGCGCGACCGTTTTGGTGAAGCCAACGATGCCGTGCTTGGATGCATTATAGGCGCTTTTAAACGGTGAGGCCGTCAGCGAATGGGCAGAGGCAGTGTTGATCAAACGGCCCCAGCCCTTCTCGCGCATGGCTGGTACGGCAAGCCGCGTGGTGTGAAAGGCAGCGGTCAGATTGAGCCCGATAATCGCCTCCCATTTGTCGGTTGGAAATTCATCGACGGGGGCAACATGCTGCATTCCGGCATTGTTGATGAGGATATCAACCGGTCCAGCGTCTGCCATCATCGCTTCAATCTCGCCGACATCCAGCAGGTTTGCGCCGAAATGGGCCGCACCGCCCAGTTCCTTGCGTAAAGCATCAATCTCGGCTGCATCGCCAAATCCGTTGAGGATTACCTCGGCCCCTTCGGCATGCAGGGCCCGCGCCATCGCTAGTCCAATGCCCGATGTTGAGCCCGTAACAAGCGCGCGTTTGCCATTTAAGACCATGCCCAATTCCTCAATCTTTTCATGTTGTGAATAGCTTTTGCCTTCGCATTCCGCCCTGTCCAGCCTAAAGCGTGTTTGGACAAATTTTTGCAACACACTTAGGGAGGCGCTCTTTGGGCGCTGCGGAGGGGAAGCCATGCGCCTAAATCCATTCAATACATCCAAGATTAGGGTTCGTTCAAGCGGATCCGGCGGTGCCGGAGGGTCTCGCATGCCCGGCGGCAAAGGCGGCGGCATTGGTTGCGGCACTATAGTGATCGTGGCCATCGCCTATTTTGTATTTGGCGCAGACCCCATGCAAACACTCAGCACAGTTCAAGGGATTGACGGTGCGACTTCTCAACCAAGCCAGCAAAGCAGTACCGATGAAGCCGCTATCTGCGGCAGAAGCGAATATGCGCGCGAGGCCTGCGATGCGCTGACATCGCTTAATGAAACATGGGAGGTGGAATTTGCAAAAGCGGGCATACAGTTCAAAGATCCTATGCTCGACCTTTTCACATCTGGCCGTGTTTCCACTCAAGGCTGCGGCAATGCATCTTCTGCATCTGGCCCTTTTTACTGTCCCGCCGATATGGGCATTTACATTGACACAGGCTTTTACGATCAGCTTGCTAATATGGCAGGAACAGGCGGCGACTTTGCGCGCCTTTATGTAATCGCACATGAATATGGCCACCACATCCAGAACTTGACCGGATTGGCTGCGCAAGTGCGAAGCGCGCAGGCGCAAAACCCGCGCCGTTCCAATGAATTGCAAGTCCGTATGGAGTTACAAGCAGATTGCTATGCAGGCGTTTGGGCAGGCAAAAACCGTAGCCGAATTGAAGCCGGTGACATGGAAGAGGGGCTACGCGCGGCAGCTTCTATTGGCGATGACACTCTGCAAAAGCGGGCTGGCCAAAGAATCAATCCAGAGGGCTTTACCCACGGTACTAGCGCCCAGCGCATGGAGGCATTAAAACTCGGCCTAGAAAGTGCGGATGATAGCCAATGTGATCGCTACTTTCAGTTCAATTGAACTGCACCTAACCCAAAGCCACCCGCGCAAACGAAAGGGCGCGAGCCATAATAGCCCGCGCCCTTTGCTTTGCGTAAAACGCTTTGGTGTTAAGCGGGCATTTCAGCCTGCGCCTTAGCCGGCCGCCCAACTGACGACCAATCCACATTGCGGGTTGCATACATCACGCCCGCCAGTGCCGCAAAGAGCATCATCGAGCCGATCAGAAGCGAAAGCCCCTCAAGGTTCAGCAGGACAAAGAGCAATGCGTAAAGGCCAACCAGCAAAGCGCCCATAAACATCGCGCGCTTCCTACTGGCCAGAACCGCCGCACTATATGCCGCCAGCAGGCCAATGGTCGCTGCGCTTGCTGTGACATAGGCCAGCGTAAATCCGATCACCTCAGAAAATGCCAGCAGCAGTACGAAGAACAAGACCAGCCCTGCGCCGGTGAGCAAATACTCAGCCGATGCCACCCTTGCTCCGCCGACAATGTCGAACAGGAAGTAAGCAAGGAAGGTAAAGCCGATAAACAAGAAGCCATATTTTACCGAGCGATCAACCTTGGAATATAGATCCACCGGCTCAATCAAATCGACGCTGATCACCCGGCTTTCGCCCGATGACGCGCTCTCGCCCTGATAGCTTTCAGATGAGCTGTAACCACGGCCAGATGTATCGATCTGAGGCGGACCGTAATCCGTGGTTGAGACCGGCGGCTGCCCCAATGCCAGCTTGTCCACCAACCAGCTGGCGGTGAAGCCATTGTCGCTAACATCGGATTCGTCGGTACCAAAGGAACCATGGAAATTCGGGCTCGGCCAAGTTGAATTGACCGCCCAAGTTGTCCGTCCTCCGCGCGGAACCAGATTGAGCGACTGATTACCGCGCAGTCCAAATTCATAATCCACGGTCAGATCACCCTCGCCCGTCCAATTGAGGAAAGCAAAGAAGCCTTGGCCGCCTGTAGCCGCAGGTCCGCGTCCCGGCCGCAGCAATAACGCCTCACCATTGGCGAGCAATTTGCCGCCCTCTGTCAGGCCGCGCGCATCGGAAATACCCACGCGCAATTGCGCTTGGTCCCATTGCAGGCTGTCTGCATCAATACCGAAGCGTTCCAAATCGGCAGGCAATGCAAACTGCGCCTTGCCCTTCACATCGGCATTGTAAACCACGGTTTGGTAGATTGAGCGCTTTTTCGGCTTTGGATCAATCGCAGTTTCAACATCATTGCTAACCGGCGAAAGGTATAGCGTGCGCTCCACCTCCACCGTACGTGTCGTTACCTTACCATCAACCTCAGTCGCTTGCTCTTCGGTAGTTGTATAAGGGACAGAGATCATCGGCCCCGCAATGGTTTGTGATCCGCCCCACCCATCAACGATTGAAGATTGCGCTGTCTCTGCCTGGTTTTGCCGGTCATAGACCAGCGCCCAAACGAGCATCAGCGGCACAATAAGCACCGCTGCAATCAAGCCCACAAACAATAATTTTACGCCCGGACTTCTTTCCGGTCGTTCTTCAATTACACCCTCTTCACTCATCATCGCCTCCATTGGTCCTACGACGAACTGTGCATTAGGCGCGACGAATGAATGCTATGTGAACTCCACTATCAGCCCCATCTTACCCGCCACAACAATGCTCAACGCATTCTTCATTATAGCTTGCGCACTCTCCAA
>CALFEA010000082.1 GCA_937950385.1 uncultured Altererythrobacter sp.
ATGGGGCTGTATTCCTGTGACTTTGAGCGGGTTTTCACACCCGCTCAAAGCAATTTCAAATGGGTTGATTAAAGCGCGCTGAGCACGGCTTTACGCAAGGCGCCGCGATTGGTTTGCGCGATCGAGCGAGCGACTTCTTTCTTGCCCTTGAACACCAGAACGGTGGATTGGCGCGGGATACGATTGGCGCGCAGGAATGGTTTGTGATCGTCGAAATTGACCTTCACAAAGATCGTGTCCTTCGATGCTTTTTCAGCGCGCAATTCATCCAAGATCGGAGCCTGTGCGCGGCAAGTTGGGCACCATGTGGCATAGACATCAACAATAATGGTCTTGCCAGAATTTTGTGCCGCTTCGAAACCTTTGGCGTTGTAGACTTTCCAGCCGGGAGCTTCTGTTTTGGCGGTTAGCTGGGTTGCAGCGACAAACACTGCCAGGATTATGGACAAGACGCTAAGGATACGGAACATGGATTTTCCCTCAAATAAACAATGATAAGCGCAGGAATGTTGCCTGCCTTCATGCGTTATTCGTGGGATTTAGCCTTTAGGTTACACAGCCGTTCTAATATCCTGCCGCTTGCCCATCCTTGCGCATTTCGGTCGCGCCGGTCAGCACGCCGGTATCAGGATCACGCGCAATCGCTTGATAGCCGCCAAACATAATGCCGTTGGAGACCACTTCGACATTGTGACCCAGACCGCGCAGGCGCTTGACCGTTGCCTCTGGTATGCCGGGCTCCACATTCAAAGTGCCGCGCGGATCCTTGGCCTCGCCTTTGAGGCCCTCTGTGGGCTGGCGCCCGCCATCATGATTGATGCGCGCTGCATCGCCGGCTTCTTGCAAATTCATCCCAAAATCCACGAGGTTGATGAGTATCTGGACATGGCCCTGCGGCTGCATCCCGCCGCCCATCAGACCCAATGTCATATAGGGTTTGCCGTCGCGCTTTACGAAGGCAGGGATAATCGTGTGGAACGGTCGTTTCGCCGGTTCATAGGCATTGGGATGGGCCGGATCGAGGCTGAACAATTCGCCGCGATCTTGGAACATAAAGCCCATTCCGGTGGGCACGAGGCCGCCGCCCATGCCGCGATAATTTGACTGGATCAGGCTGACCATCATGCCATCTTTATCGACCACGGTGAGATAGGTCGTGTCGCCTTCGCCTTCCAATTTGGGCGCGACTTCGATCTGGCCGGGCATGAATTCTTTGGCGGCGCTGCGCGGGTTGATGAGTTTGAAACGCTCCTTGCCATATTCTTCAGTCAGCAATTCTTCTGGCAAAGCGTTGAAGCTAGGATCGGCATAGAACCGTGCAACATCTGCATGGGCAAGGCGTTTGGCTTCGGTAAGATAATGGATGAGTTCGGGCGATCCGCGTTCATATTGCGCTAGATCAACATTCTTCAAAATATTGACCATTTGCAGCGCGGCAAAGCCTTGGGTGTTCGGCGGCAGCTCGCACAATTCATACCCCTTGCGGTAAGAGGCGCAGGCGGGCGTTACCCATTCGCTGTCATGGGCGGCGAAATCTTCCAGCGTGAAGGCGCTGCCCTGTTCTTGAAGATAATCGACCATGCGGCTGGCCAATGCGCCTTTATAAAACGCATCGCTTCCGCCGCGTCCGATAGCTTCCAAAGTATTTGCCAAATCTGGGTTCCTAAAGACATCGCCAGCTTTGGGCGCGCCGTCTGCAAACCAAGTCGCGCGGGCATTGGAAAAATCAAACGGGGTTTCTTTCTGGCGGCGCTCATATGCCTTTAGCGAGCGGTCCAAATACATCGCAATCACCGGCGCGATAGGGTGGCCTTCGCGGGCATATTTGACTGTGGGCGCAAGCACGCGGGACATCGGCAATTTGCCGTAGCGCCCGTGCATTTCAAACCAGCCATGGACTGTGCCGGGAATGGTTATGGGCAGGGGGCCAACGGGAGGCAAAGCATCCGCGCCGTTCAATTTCTCTTTGAGCTGATCCAATGTTTGACCCGCTGGCGAGCGGCCCGAACCATTGAGGCCCACCAGCTCACCTGATGCAGGATCATAGATTATCGCAAACAGATCGCCGCCAATGCCATTGCCGGTCGGCTCCATCAGGCCGAGCGCCGCATTGGCCGCAATCGCTGCGTCAACGGCGCTACCGCCATCCTTGAGCACATCCAATGCGATTTGTGTGGCCAGCGGATGGGCGGTGGCGGCCATACCGTTTTTCGCGATCACCGGGCTGCGTGACCACGCCTCGCCAATCGGGCGTCCGCCTGCGCCAATCGCAAATTCACTGCCTGATGCGCCAACATCACTATCTGGAACGGGCTTGCATGCGCCCAATCCCAAAGTCGCTAAAGCGGCAGCAATCAGGGTGGCAAAGCGCATAGTTTTCTCCGTCCTCAAGGTCTCACCTGGGGACGGTAGAAAGCGCAGATGTTTAGTGCAAGCGTTCCGCTAGAATTAACCGGCGTCTTTTTTGCGCTTCAGCTTTTTGCGCTCATGCGGGCACAGGGCTGATTTGCGCAGTCGGATGCTCTTTGGTGTAACCTCAACCATCTCATCATCATCGATATATGCGATTGATTGCTCCAGGCTCATCCGGCGCGGCGGGGTCAGGCGGATGGCATCATCCTTGCCCGAGCTACGCACGTTGGAAAGCTGCTTGGCTTTCATCGGGTTCACTTCAAGATCGTCAGGTTTGGCATTCTCGCCGATGACCATGCCTTCATACACTTTGACGGTGGCGCCAACGAACATTTCGCCGCGTTCTTCCAGCATGTTGAGAGCATAGGCATTGGTGTCGCCATCAGAATTGGAGATCAGCACGCCATTATTGCGGCCGCCAACAGCGCCTTTGTAAGGGCCGTATTTCTCAAACAGACGGTTCATAATGCCGGTGCCGCGCGTGTCGGACAGGAATTCGCCGTGATAACCGATCAGGCCGCGTGATGGTGCGGAGAAGGTAATGCGGGTTTTGCCAATGCCCGATGGGCGCATTTCGGTAAGGTCAGCCTTACGCTTTTGCATTTTTTCAACGACAGTGCCGGAATGCTCATCATCAACGTCGATGACAACGGTTTCATAGGGCTCCATGCGGTTGTCGTCTTCTTCGCGGAACAGAACTTTCGGGCGCGAAATGCCCAGTTCGAAGCCTTCGCGGCGCATGGTTTCAATCAGAACGCCCAATTGCAATTCGCCGCGGCCAGCCACTTCGAAGCTGTCTTTGTCATCGCTTTCCGTGATGCGAATGGCGACATTGGTTTCCGCCTCGCGCAGCAAACGGTCGCGGATCATCCGGCTGGTGACTTTATCGCCTTCAAGGCCGGCAAGCGGGCTGTCATTAACGGCAAAGCGCATCGCCAGTGTAGGCGGATCGATTGGCTGTGCTTCAATCGGCGTGGTCACCGATGGGTTGCAAATCGTATTGGCGACGGTCGCTTTTTCAAGGCCCGCAAGCGCGATAATATCACCGGCAGAGGCGCTTTCTACGGGGACGCGTTCGAGGCCGTCAAAGCTCATCAACTTGGTGGCGCGGCCGACTTCGACGACATTGCCGTCCATATCGATTGCGTGGATTGGATCGTTGACTTTCAAGCCGCCGGATTGAACGCGGCCGGTCAGCACGCGGCCCATGAAGGGATCGCGGTCAAGCAAAGTCGCAAGGAAGGCAAATTCGCCATCGGGATCAAGGCCGGGCGAGGGAACGTGTTTTGTAATCAGTTCAAACAAGGGCGCCAAAGTGCCTTCGCGGGCATTTTCATCATCGCTGGCATAGCCATCGCGGCCCGATGCCCACAGGCTTGGGAAGTCCAATTGTTCGTCATTCGCATCGAGCGAGGTGAACAGGTCGAACACTTCGTCCAGCACTTCTTGCGGGCGGCCATCGGGACGGTCGATTTTGTTGACGACCACGATCGGCTTCAGGCCGAGCGCTAGGGCCTTTCCGGTGACGAATTTGGTTTGCGGCATTGCGCCTTCTGCGCTGTCGACCAGCAGGATAACGCCGTCGACCATGCTGAGGATGCGCTCAACCTCTGCGCCAAAGTCGGCGTGACCTGGCGTATCAACGATATTGATGCGGGTGGTTTCGCCGTTAGAGCCTTCCCATTCAACGCTGGTGCATTTGGCAAGAATGGTAATGCCGCGTTCTTTTTCCAGATCGCCGCTATCCATGGCGCGCTCTTCAATGCGCTGGTTCTCGCGGAAAGTGCCTGATTGGCGGAACAATTGATCCACCAAAGTGGTCTTGCCGTGGTCAACGTGGGCGATAATCGCGATATTGCGAAGGGATTGGGACATTACGTTTTAGCCTTATGGAAACAGGGGTTCTGGCCGCGCGCAATTTCGCTGCGCCGCACAATATGCCGCGCGCCTAGCGCAAGAGTGGCCGCGCCACAAGCCGCGTGGGCGTAAAAGGGGCTATGTGTGCCTTATGAAGCGCATAATGCGCCCGTTTCCCGCTAGGGCAGGGCCGCTGCACTGTGACCTTGTGGCAACAATCGCTTTAAGCGTGCATTCGAATGCTTTTAAACTTGTTTCAATGCTTTGCCGACATTAATGCGGGCACTGTTCAATTCTTGGGCTGTTTAGTCTGCCGCGCGTGGGGAGCGTCAAAGAATTGAGTTTTTTGTGAGAGGAAAT
>CALFEA010000083.1 GCA_937950385.1 uncultured Altererythrobacter sp.
GACCGGCAAAGAGATCGAGGCTGGCCTATGGCGTTACGGTCCCGCTGTCCGCAGCGACGGCGTTTATGGTAAGCTCCAGAACACTGCTGAAATCTTCGATATCGGTATGAACCGCGCGGTTGATTTGCTGGCCGAAAGCAAGAACCGCAAGGGCGGCACACGCGCCAAGGCAGAGCCGATCAAGACGCTGGGCGAACATCCTACCTCCGGCGGCGAAATGCGGGTCATGCCGGGGCGTTACGGGCCTTACGTGACCGATGGCAAGACCAATGCGACGATCCCCAAGGATATTAAGCCTGAGGATTTGGAGGCAGATGCAGCGATCCAATTGATCGACGAACGCGCGGCCAAAGGCCCTGCGAAGAAGAAAAAGAAGAAGGCGGCTCCAAAGAAGAAAGCGGCGGCGAAGAAAAAGGCTCCAGCCAAGAAGAAGGCTGCCCCTAAGAAAAAGGCTGCTGCGAAGAGCGAGTGAGGCGAGGGGTATGAGCAAAGAGCATTTCTCTCGCCACAAGCAGCCGTGGAATGCGGAAGAAGCGGGACGCCTAAAACTGCTCGCCTCCAAGGGGCAGGGGCTAAAACAAATCGCCAAGGCTCTGAACCGCAGCGAGGACAGCACCAAAGCCTACGCCAAGCAGAATAAGATTAAGGTGGCGAAGAAGCGGTGAGGGACAAACTATCAGAACATGCCGCGACACATAACACCTTGAATGGAGCATTCAGGGTATTTTTCGGGCGTTTCGATTGAAATTTTCTCTTCAGCATCTGCTGCTTCAACGATCAGCTCGTAAGCGCGCTGACGTCGATACGCTGCAGAGCGATATGCGATGTCGTCACACTGGCCATCGACATATACGCGGGGACGCCCTCCAGCAGCTTCGCTTCCAAAGAAAATGTGAATGCCAGACCAGTGGGTTGTTTCTATTTCGCGGCGGCAAACTTTCTCTTGAATCATTGGATTATCGAGCTGGAATAACGCCCTTTGGTTTTTATCATCCAACAGTGACTTTTCATCAAATAGCCAATGGCGGGGTCTGTAGCCTCTCATTGGTCCAAGCAATTCGGAAACTTTTTGGTAAATTTTTTCTTCGTTAGAAAATTCAAGAAGGTCTGCAATTTGTCTTAGTTTTTCAGGCTCTGGGAAGACGGTTGGATCAATGCCTGATGCCTCTTTTTCGTAATAGGGTTTGTAGATCGCAACCAGCCCGCTTCCATCAGGGTAAATCCTTGCAAGAATTTGTCCGGAAGCCGGCGTTTCTTCATATAATTCGACAGTGCCAATCGGAAGCGGACTTTTTTCTCCAGCCCATACATCGCAAGGTGGTGGAGTTCGCCTGTACTCGTTGAAATCATAGTCAATTTTTGTGAACCACTTACTAATCGCCGAAGTCCGCAATGATCCGTTGGGGGCAAATGCACAGTCAGTTATTTTGCTGGCAATCGTTGATATGCCAAGGCCAATCGCCAGAATGGCTAAAACGGTAATAGGCGGATTAAACCTCACCCCCACTCAAGTCCCATTTCCTCGTAGACTTCCTTGTCTTCATCCCAAGCTGCCACTTTGACATGCAGGAACAGATGGACTTTTACGCCTAGAATTTCGGCCAGTTCCGCGCGTGCGGCTTCTCCGATGGCTTTGATCTTGCTGCCGCCTTTGCCCAGCACAATCGGCTTTTGGCTCGCCTTGGCGATCACGATTTGCTGGCGGACTTCCACACTGCCATCGGGTTTTACGGTATAGCTTTCAGGGCGCACGGTGGCGTCATAGGGCAGCTCTTCATGAAGCTGTGCATACAGTTGTTCGCGGGTGATTTCGGTCGCAAGCAAACGTTCTGAGGCGTCAGACACTTGATCCTCTGGATAATGCCATTCGCCAATCGGCATCATACCGGCCAGCGCATCTTTGAGTTCCGGCACGCCGTCACCCGAAAGGGCGGAGATGAAGAAAATCTCGGCAAACTCGAGCTTTTCGCCAAGCTCCTGCGCCAAAGCCAGCAGCGGTTCTTTCTTCGCTTTATCTACTTTGTTGAGGACAAGGATTTTGCGCTCTGGTCGTTTTACCAGAGCCTCCAGCATGGGCTCCAATTCGTGCCGGCGCTGCTTGATCGGATCGACCAGCAGCATCACCGCATCGGCTTGATCTGTGCTATCCCAAGCCGCCGATACCATGGCGCGATCAAGCTTACGGCGGGGCGAGAAAATCCCCGGCGTATCCACTAGGATCATCTGCGTTTTGGCCGATTGCGTTTCATGCAGCGCAATGCCGAGCATGCGGGCGCGGGTCGTTTGCGCCTTGGCGCTAGTAATCGCGATCTTTTGCCCGACCAGCTGATTGACCAGCGTCGATTTGCCCGCATTGGGCGCGCCGATGACAGCGACAACCCCGCATTTTTGTTCAGTCATAGGATGGCATCCTCACTGCTATTCCTGCCGCTTCGCTGCAGGGCAGTTGCGAGCGGCCGCTTGGCCTTGCGAGCCTGTGCAGGCTCGATTTTTTCGCGTCTGTGCTCATCCGTATTTCTCCATGAAGGTCTTGGCGGCGCGCCGCTCTGCCTCTTGTTTATTTGAGGCGGTGGCCTGCGCCTCGCCGACATTTTTGACTGAAACGCGCACGGTAAATTCCGCTGCATGATCGGGGCCAGAGCGGTCGACCAGATCATAATGCGGCGCCTTGCGCTTATTGCCCGCAGCCCATTCTTGCAGCGCGGATTTGGGGTGTTTGGAACGCCCAAGATCCCCGGAAAATTCCGCCGCCCATAGGTCGCGGATCAAGACTTGCGCTGCGGCAAAGCCATCCTGCCTAAAGGCTGCGCCGAGCAATGCCTCCATGACGTCACCCAAGATATTGGTGCTTTCCGCACCGCCATCATCGCGCGCCTGTTTGCCAAGGCGGATGTGGGCGGGAAGTCCGCGTTCGGCTGCAATTTTGGCGCAAGTCTTGCGGCTAACCAAGGCATTGAGGCGCAGTGACAATTTGCCTTCAGGCCCCGCTTGTTCGGTGTAAAGCCATTCGGCAATGACAAGGCCCAGCACACGGTCGCCAAGAAATTCGAGCCGTTCATAATCCAGTGCTTCATCGCGGCTGCCATGGGTAAGGGCCTGCACCCATAATGCGTCATCGCCGGGCGCAAATCCATTGGCCTCTAACCATGCGCGGGTTTCAGGTTTGAGCGTCATCATATCCCGCCAAATATCCTGTTCCAGCGCGCTGAGGAAAACCAGGTCCACGGCTTAGCCCATGCTGACCCGCCATCGGTTGAGAACATCACGACGCTGGCTTTGCCGACCAGATTATCCTGCGGAACCAAGCCTACGCCGCCATTGGGCTCGGCCGGAAAGCGGCTGTCGAGCGAATTGTCGCGGTTGTCGCCCATCACAAAAACCCGGCCATCAGGCACGGTTTTGGGACCATAATCATCGGCCAAAGAAGCGCCAAAATCGAGCACGTCATAACTAATGCCTGAGGGAAGTGTCTCGCGGAACCGGGCATAGCGGCAGGTGAATGCGCCATCTGCGGTTTGCTCGCGCACAGAGCCTTTGACGCAGACTGTGTTGGACGACACTGGAATGACGAAATCGGCGATCCGCTTCTTGGGCACAGGCACGCCGTTTAGGATCAGCTGGCCGCCGCGCATTGCCACTGTGTCACCGGGCAGGGCAATCGCGCGCTTAATATAGTCTGTGCCGTCAACGGGGTGCTTGAATATCACCACATCGCCGCGTTTCGGTTCGCTGGCGAAAATGCGGCCAGGAATGATTGGCACTGAAAAGGGCAAAGAATGCTTTGAAATGCCGTAAGACCACTTGGATGCGAGCAAATAATCGCCGTTCCACAGGCGCGGCAGCATGCTTTCAGATGGAATGGAGAAAGGAGAGAAAATGAAGCTGCGAAAGATCAGCACAGCCAGCGCCAATTTCAGCAGAAACCAAAGGAAGCTGCCAAAGCTCTCATTTTCTTCATCCAGCTTTTCCGCACGCTCTTTGGCGCGTGTATCCTGCCCGAGTGCATCCTCGCCAGAAATCGCACCGACATTTACGGGTGCATTCGTATTGACTGTCTTTTCATTCATTGCTGCTGTCCCTAGGCGCAGGTGAGCCGTCACGAAAGAGGTTTTCGAACATGTCCAATTCATCGCAAAATGCTTTATCGTCCATTTGGGACAAACTTAGCCTCACACCGCAATCATCGCTGGAGGTTTTGTTTGACGACGATCAGGGGCGTTTTGACACGATGTCGGGCCGGATCGAGTGGGATAGTGAGGAAGGCTCACGGGGCATTTTGTTCGATTGGTCAAAGACTCATTTGGATGAGGCACTGCTGGCTGGCTTTGAGGAATTGGCCGAGGCGGCGGATTTTTCAGGCAAACGCGCAGCCATGCTGACGGGCGCGGCAATTAATGTCACCGAGGGCCGCGCGGCAGAGCATACCGCACAGCGCGGCATTGGCGCAGAGCCTGCGGTCGAAGAGGCGGCTGCATTGCAAGCGCGCATGGGCATGTTGGTGGAGGCGATCCACTCAGGCGCATTGGGCGAGGTTAAGCACCTGATCCATATTGGCATTGGCGGATCGGCGCTTGGCCCGGCCTTGGCAGTTAATGCGTTGACCCGCGATTTGGCGCTGGTTGATGTGCATGTCGTCTCCAATATTGACGGCGTGGCTTTGGAAGAAGCTTTTGCTGCCTGCGATCCACAGACGACTATGATTGCGGTCGCCTCCAAAACTTTCACCACTATCGAGACAATGACCAATGCGGCATCGGCGCTGAAATGGCTGGGCGAGGGCGGAGTCGATGATCCAGCGGGCCGCGTTGTCGCGCTGACCGCCAGCCCCGACAAGGCGGTGGAGTGGGGCGTTGATGAAACGCGCGTTCTGCCATTCAATGAAAGCGTTGGTGGGCGCTATTCGATCTGGTCTTCGATTGGCTTTCCGGTCGCCATTGCGGCAGGCTGGGACGAATTTACTGCGATGTTGGATGGTGCGCGCGCCGTGGATGAGCATTTCTGCGACAATGATGGCCGCGCCAATCTTGCCTTGCGCGCGGCCTTCGCTGATCAGTTTTACTCGCGCCTTCGCGGTTGCCAAACGCGCGCCGTGTTCGCCTATGACGAGCGGCTGTCGCTTTTCCCAGACTACCTCCAACAGCTAGAGATGGAGAGCAATGGCAAGCGCGTGACCGTGGATGGCGAAGAGCT
>CALFEA010000084.1 GCA_937950385.1 uncultured Altererythrobacter sp.
GATGGCAAGGCGCAGCGGCCCGGTGATGTGGTCACGTCTATGGATGGCCAAACCATCGAAGTCATCAACACCGATGCCGAAGGGCGCCTCGTATTGTGTGACGCTTTGCATTGGGCACAGGAGCAATATTCGCCCAAAACCATCGTTGATTTTGCAACGCTAACCGGCGCGATTATTGTTACCTTGGGTCATGAGCATGGCGGATTGTTCGCCAATGATGATGATCTGGCGGACAAATTGCTGGATGCGGGCAAGACCTCTGGCGACAAAATGTGGCGTCTGCCGATCGGGCCTGCTTACGACAAATTGATCGATAGCCCGATTGCCGACATTAAGAACGTTGGCCCGCGTATGGCTGGTTCGATAACTGCGGCGCAATTCCTGGGCCGATTTATCAAGCCGGGCGTGGCTTGGGCGCATTGCGATATTGCCGGTATGGTCTGGGCGGATAAGCCGGGCGCAACATGGGACAAAGGCGCAACCGGCTTTGGTGTGCGGCTGATTGATCAGTTTGTCGCAGAAAACGTGGAGTAAGCTCCCATTCCAAAAATGCGCAAGAAGGGCGATCTGCCGAGCAAGGTCTGCAAGGCCTGCGGATTGCCCTTCAATTGGCGTAAGAAATGGGCGCGCGACTGGGACAATGTGCTCTATTGTTCGGAGCGCTGTAAGCGGGAAAGCAAGGGCTCGGCCTGATTGGATTGGCCATGCCGCCCGCACCCTCCACCCTTCCGCCCGGATGATATCCGAAAATATTCCGGGTGGAAGGGTGGAGGGTGCGGGCTGGTCCAGCTAGAGTACAAACATGAAAGTGGATTTCTGGCAGCTATCCTCCGATCCGGTGGAAAAGGTCGTGGCATTGATCGCCGCGCGCGTTCTCGCCTCTGACGAACGTTTATTGGTGGTTGCCGATGATGCCGAGCAGCGCAAAGCCTTGGCGAAAGTTCTGTGGCAGGCTGGCCCCGACAGTTTCCTCGCCAATGGTGAGGCAGGCGGTGAGGGCGCAGACATTCAGCCGATCCTGCTTTCCGCTGCGACAGAGGCACAAAATGGCGCAAGCCATGTGATCTTCGCCGATGGTGTCTGGCGCGAGGCATCAGGCTTTGCGCGCACGTTCCTATTGTTCGATGACAGCAATGTTGAGGCGGCACGGGCGACATGGCGCGCTTTGGATGGAGCAGAAGAATTGGAACGCGCCTTCTTCCGCCAAGATGCAGGAAAATGGGTCAAAGTCGCTTGAAGTTTGCTCTATGCGGCCAATGCGTGATAACCGCGGTGCCGGGATAAGAGGGACAATCAATATGCGCATTTTTGCAGCCACATGCACAGCCGCTTTGGCGCTTTCGCTCGCCGCTTGTGGTGGTTCGAACAGCGAGACGCAGGCATCACAGGACGAGGCCAGCGTTACCGTCGATGAAGAAACGGGCGCGGTCACCACTGCGACCAAAACGGATGATGGCGAGGCAAAACTGAGTTCCAGCGAGGAAGCTCCTGAAAAATTGCCTTTGGGTTTCACCCTTTATCCCGGCGCAAAAGTCACCAATAGCGCCTCCTTTGAGCAAAAGGGCAAGACGATCAATATGATCAGCATTGTCAGCGACGACAGCCCTGACAAATTGACCGAACATTACCGCGCGCAGGCAGAAACTGCGGGCATCACCATCAAGCTAGAGATGAAGGTCAATGATGGGCAGATGATCGGCGGCGATGATGGTGAGGGCAATTCATTTTCCTTCAATGCACAAAAACCCGGCGGCGCGTTTGGCGCAGATGATGAGGAGCAAATTCCTGATCCAAGCGGGCTTGGCTTTGACGATGAAGACGATGATGAGGAAAGCCCAGAAGCGGACGAAAATGCGGGCAAAACAACCGGTGAATTGATGCTGGCGGGCAAATTCGCGAAATAGCCGCAAAGCTGGCGAACACTTGCAAAGCTTGCAGTGCGGCCCGCACGGCGCTATCGGCGCGCCAACAACGCAATAAACCCCCTCATTCTCATTTTAAACAAAGGTATTTCCCATGGCGGTAACTCGCACTTTCTCGATCATCAAACCTGACGCCACTCGCCGCAATCTGACTGGCGCCGTAACCGCTATGCTAGAAGGCGCTGGCCTGCGCGTTGTCGCATCCAAGCGCATCCACATGACCAAAGAACAGGCTGAAGGCTTTTACGCTGTGCATGCAGAGCGTCCCTTCTTTGGCGAGCTGACCGAATTTATGATGAGCGAGCCAGTGGTCGTGCAAGTCCTTGAAGGCGAAGACGCAGTTAAGCGCAACCGCGACATTATGGGCGCGACCAACCCTGCCGACGCTGAGCCGGGCACAATTCGCAAGGAACATGCCTTGTCGATCGGTGAAAACACCGTCCACGGTAGCGACAGCGACGAAAATGCGAAGATCGAAATCGACTTCTTTTTCTCAGCTGACGAAATCGTTGGCTAATTGAGCATTGGATCGGCCGTCTATGTGGGCGGCTGATCGCTCAAAAATTGTTTAAGTTGGGCGGCGTGGCCATGGTGGCTGCCCGCCTCAGCTTTTTTCATCTCTGACCGCATGGCATTCAGTGCAGCGGGGCTGAGATCCAATCCCAAATCAGAATATGTGCGCGTGATTTCGCGCTCCCAATTTTGGTTGAGGCCAGAATAGGCCAAATGCGAGATGGGGCCTTTGAAGCCCGAGATGGCGCTTTGCAGGCGGCTTTCGCGCAGAGACAATTTGCGCCGCCATTCGGCCTCAATAAAGTCCAGATCGGCATGGTCGGATTGCACCGCCATTTGGTTGGCGACCAATGAAATACAGCTGTGAAGCACCTCTTCATTGTCGCGCGATGCGATAACCAATCGGGCATCAGGGAATGCGTCCAAAAGCGCGGGCAAATTTTCCGAAAATTGCGGGCATTTCATCACGCGCGGCATGTCTGCATTGCCGTGATGCGCGGCGTCTTTTTGCAAAATGCGCGCAAATTCGCGGATCACGGGCGAGGGATCGCGTGCCTCGCTCCACTGGCTGAATGCCGGAATGCGCCACTGTGCTTCATATGTTGCATGGTCGAGTGCGCTTGCCAGCCAGCCCAGCTCCTCATCAGCGCGCGCCGCCCCGAATGGGTGCACGGTATCGAGCCATGGGTTAATCGCGCGGGCCATAAACAGCGCTGCGGAATTTCCAATGGGGCGCAGATCAGGTGCAAGCTTTGACCGGGGCGGCAGCGGCGACCAGCTATCGCAAAACCGAGTAGCTGAGTGCGCAGGATCGGCGGCCAACATCCGGTGAATGCGGGTTGTACCGCTGCGCATTTGCCCAACCACAATGATCGGCGCAGCAAGTTTTGGGGCTAGCTGCGTCTCCAGCAATTCGGGCCGTTTTGCCCATAATTCGCCAAGGCTCTGCCGCTGCTTAATGACCCGCACCAGCTGACCATGGGCAATCGTGCGGCCCAGCGAATTAAGCTGCGCTTCGTCAACCAAGGCTGCGCAAAGAGCATCCAACCGCGCATCAAAATCCGCCGTTTCAGCAGCATCGCGCGCGCCAATGCTTGGGTCATAACCCGCCTTTTCGCGCAAAATTTCGGGCTCTAACGATGGGTAATCTGACCACCCGCGTGACCATGCGCGTTCAAGCAGGCGGTTCAGCGTATCAACCCGAGGGCTGCGATCTAGTGGGTGAAGGCGTGGGGGCATTTGCGCCCTAATCCTCTCGGCCCGCCAAAAACTCGTTCAGAACATGGGGGTAGAGTTGATGCTCAGCCAGCTTCACCCGCTCCGCCAAGGTTTCCGCCGTGTCATCATCGGCGATCACAACTTTCGCTTGGCCAAGCACATCGCCCGCATCCAATTCCGGCGTGACCAAATGCACGCTGGTACCTGCCACCGCATCACCGGCTTCAATCGCGCGGGCATGGGTGTCGAGACCCTTATATTTTGGCAGAAGCGAGGGGTGGATATTGAGCATCAGGCCGGTCCAACGCTTAACAAATTCATCGGAGAGAATGCGCATATATCCCGCCAATGCGATCATTTCAGCGCCCGCCTCTATGGCGGCTGCCTCCATCGCGGCGTCATGTTCTGCGCGCAGCATCGCTTTGTGGGACAGGGTGAAAGTGGCGATCCCTTCGGCCTTGGCCAAAGTCAGTCCTGCCGCCGATGGCACGTTGCTGGCCACCAGAACCACTTCATATGCAGCATTTGCCAAGCGGCTGGCATAGAGCAGCGCCGCCATATTCGTCCCGCTACCCGAGATGAAAATCGCAAGTTTTGTCTTAGCCAAGATGGACGGCTTCCCAATCCGAGGTCGCGCTCCAGCAGCCTTGCGGGCCAGCCACGGTGCAGCCTTTGTCGCCCGCCTCAATCGCGCCAATAGTGAAGGCGTTTTCTCCAGCCTCGCTGAGTGCCGCAAGAACGTGGTCCGCTTTCGCAGGATCAACCGCAAGAACCATTCCGACGCCGCAATTAAATGTGCGCGCCATTTCCTCTGGCTCAATATTGCCCTGCGCTTGCAAGAACGCCATCAGGCCCGGCTGCGTCCATGATGCAGCGTCGATCTTTGCATGAGCGCCACCGGGCAAAATGCGCGGGATGTTTTCCAGCAGACCGCCGCCCGTGATATGCGCCAACGCGTCGATCTGCCCCGCGCGCACCAAAGGCATTAGGCTGTCCACATAAATGCGGGTGGGTTCAATCAACACATCGATCAGCAAGCGGTCCGCATCAAACAGAGCGGGGCGGTCCAACTTCCAGGCTTTGTCGGCGGCCAATCGCCGCACCAGCGAATAGCCATTGGAATGGACGCCGGAGCTGGCCAGCCCAATCAGCACATGGCCCGGTTTGACTTTTTCGCCCGTCAATTGCTCGCCGCGCTCGACCGCGCCAACGCAAAAACCGGCCAAATCATAATCGCCATCGGAATACATGCCCGGCATTTCGGCGGTTTCCCCGCCAATCAGCGCGCAGCCTGCTTGTTTGCAACCATTTGCAATTCCGGCAACGACTCGCTCCGCAATACCGTTTTCAAGCTTGCCTGTTGCAAAATAATCGAGAAAAAACAGCGGTTCAGCGCCTTGGACGATCAAATCATTGACGCACATTGCCACCAAATCAATTCCGACGCTGTCATGCCGGTCAAAATCGATCGCGAGCTTCAATTTTGTGCCGACACCGTCATTCGCCGCGACCAGCAAAGGATCTTTATATCCGGCTGCTTTAGGGTCGAAAAAGCCCCCAAAACCGCCAATCTCGCTGTCTGCGCCGGGCCGGGCCGTGGCTTTCACAAGCGGCCCAATAGCTTTCACCAAGGCATTGCCAGCGGCGATGGAAACACCGGCAGATTCATAGGTGTAATTGGCGGGTTTTTCGGTTTTGGATGACATAATCCCCATGCTTTAGCCTTTCGTGCTTGGAATTCCACTCGCCTTTGGGCAAAAGGCGCAAGGTTTTCCCCGATGACACACACACAAACTCTCCTCCGGCC
This sequence comes from uncultured Altererythrobacter sp., assembly GCA_937950385.1. GTDB lineage: Bacteria > Pseudomonadota > Alphaproteobacteria > Sphingomonadales > Sphingomonadaceae > Erythrobacter. Next base: position 5,461 of record CALFEA010000084.1, read on the forward strand.
TTTGATGCAGCCCCTTTCAGCGCGAACACGCTGGGTGTTGGCGGCTGCTTTGGCTGTTGGAATGGCGCTGTTCCTATTCGCCGGATCGGCCGGACTGTTTGCGCAGGTGGGCGGCGAGCGGGGCATCGCGCCGATTGTCAGCACCACCGATATTGATGTGAGCGGGATCGAAGTTGATGTAAAAGGTGATGATGCCACCGACGCCCGCGAAAAAGGCTGGCGCGAGGCGCAGCGCAAAGCATGGGCGAAGGTCAACGGGCCCAAACTATCTGACGGTCAGTTGCAGGGGCTAGTCGCCGCTGTTGTGATCGAACGTGAGCAGATCGGTCCGCGCCGCTATAAAGCGCGGCTCGGTGTTATTTTCGATCGTGCACAGGCTGGGCGTTATCTTGGCGGGAGCAAGAAATCGCGCCGTAGTGCGCCGATGCTGCTGCTGCCGGTCACGAAGAGCGGCGGGACATATCTTATGTATGAAACGCGCAATCCGTGGCAGCGCGCTTGGGCGGAATATCAAGCAGGCGGCAGCCGCGTCGATTATGTGCGTCCCTCGGGTGCTGGCGGCGATTCGCTGCTGCTGACCTACGGTCAAACGGGGCGCCGCAGCCGGCTTTGGTGGCGCAATATTCTCGATCAATTTGAGGCAGGCGATGTGCTGGTGCCTGTGGCAGAACTGAATTATTCCTGGCCCGGCGGCCCGATTGAGGGCAAATTTACCGCGCGCTATGGCCCCGATAGCATCTATCTTGGCAGTTTCACTATGCGCGCCCGCACTCCGCGCGAATTGCCCGAAATGCTGAACAAAGCGGTTCTGCAATTTGATGAAATGTTCGAGCAGGCGCTTGTCGATGGCAAGTTGAAACCCGATCCAACGCTGAATTCGGGCGGGCTTGGCACAGCCGATCCCGTGATCCAGCGTCTTATCCAAATTGGCCGTGCCGCCCAAGCGAAAGATGCCGCTGAAAAGGCTGCGAAAAACGCTGCTGAACGCGCTGCGCGTGCAGGCTCTGAAACATCGTCAGAAGAACGCACACAAACGCAGGAAACCGCAACACCGACACCGACCCCGACGCCCACTCAGGCGGCAGTTGTCTCCTCCTTTACGGTGCAATTCGCGACGCCTGATGCGGCCGCGTATGACAGCAGTTTTGCGACAGTGCGTTCAACAGCTGGCGTGCGAGGCGCGGCGATTACCAGCACGGCGATTGGCGGCACATCTGTGATGACGGTAAGCTATTCTGGTTCGCTTGGGCAGCTGGCTCAGGCGCTCAGAGCGCGCGGCTTTAGCGTCTCGCAAGGCGCGGGCGCTCTCGCCATTCGCCGCTAAGAACGGTTTGCGCATGTCGCAAATTGCTCTCCCGCTTGGCAGCCGTTCCAAAAGCGATCCTGCACGTATCATCCTCGGCAATGCCAATTCAGCTGCATATGAAGCGCTGAAAGATCCCGCGAGCTGGCCCTATGGCACCGCCGTTTTAGCAGGGCCGCCGCGCTCGGGCAAAAGCCTGCTTGGTCTGTGGGCTGCATCGCAGGGGATCACGGTTCTTGATGATGCCGATGGGATCGACGAGACGGCGTTGTTTCACCGATGGAATGCCGCGCAAGAAGCAGGCGACAAGCTGCTGATGATTGTCAGCGCGCAGCCTTGGGAGATTGCCCTGCCTGACTTGCGGTCGCGCTTGTCTGCGGCCATGCAGCTAGAAATTGGCGAGCCCGATGATGCCATGGTCGCTGCTTTGATCGAGGCATTGGCTGAGCAGCGCGGTTTGTCATTGGCAGAGGGGGCCGCGGAATACCTCACCCCGCGCACTTTGCGCAGCTTTGCCGGTATCGAGCGATTGGTCGCTGCAATTGACCGATTAAGCCTTGAACGAAAAGTCCCTGCTACCATGTCCATTTGGCGCAGCGCATTAGAAGCCGTGCTGGGGCCAGACCAACAGCGCTTGCTCTGAGCGCAGTTTGGTGGGAGAAACAATCCATGTTTAAGCGGATCACGACCTATCTGGACTCGATTAGAGCGCGCGACCCTGCGCCGCGTTCGCGCATGGAAGTGTTGCTATATCCCGGCGTTTGGGCGCTGTTTTATCACCGTGTTGCGCACCGGTTCTACCGTGCGCGGCTGTATTTTCTGGCCCGATTGGTGAACCACTTCTCACGGTTTTTGACTGCGATTGATATCCATCCTGGTGCAAAGATCGGCCACAATTTCTTTATCGATCACGGCTTCACAGTCATTGGCGAAACCGCGCATATCGGTGATAATGTTACGATTTACCAATGCGTTACATTGGGCGGGACGAACCCAACCAATGGCAAAGGCGGCAAGCGCCACCCGACATTATGCGACAATGTTATCATCGGTTCGGGCGCTCAGATCATTGGTCCGATTGTGATTGGTGCGCGAGGCCGCGTGGGCGCCAATGCGGTGGTGACAGAAGATGTGCCTGAAGGCGCAACGATGATTGGCCTTAAGGCTCGCTCAACGCTGGTTCCAGCTGAGGAATGGGCGAAGGAATTTATTCCCTATGGCACGTCCAATTGCGAGGATGCCGATGGCAATCGCATTGATTGCATCGAAAAGCTGGAGGGCGAAATCAAAATCTTGCGCGAAGAGATGGCCGCTATCAGAGCGCAAGCCACCGGCGAGCTGCCGCTTGAGCCGCAAAAGCGCAGCGGAACCGATGGTTCGTAAAGACAGCTGATGGCGCATTCCAATGAGCAGTTCTAGAGGGGGCGGGTCGGCAGCGGGCCTATCCTCTGGCTCAGTTGTCGCTTTTCCGGGCCGCGCAAATGGGAAGCCTGCGGGCCAAGTTGGTTTTGAACGCCAAGAATTGCAGCGTATCCTTGATCTGTATGGCCGCATGGTCGCCGCCGGTGAATGGCGTGATTATGCCATGGATTTCACCAAGGATGCGGCTGTCTTTGCTGCCTTTCGCCGCGCCGCAGAACGTCCGCAAGCGCGCATTGAAAAGCGCCCGTCATTGCGCAACAAACAAGGCATGTGGACGCTGTTTGGTGAACACGGGCAAGTGCTAAAACGCGGCCATGAACTCGCCGGTGTACTCGCCCCGATGGAGCGCCGCTTAATGAAAACGGTCGAGGATTAGGCTGTAGCGGTTTGGTTTTGCATCAGGCTTTCGGTCGAGGGCAGGCGGACTTGCAAGTTTTCTGGCAAAGCGCTCACAACCACTTTGCGGATCGGTGACCAGAATGCCGACAGGCTGAGCAGGGCCGAGCCAATCACCAATGCTGTTAGCGCAAAGTTAAGCTCCACCGCGCCAAACTTGTCGAACAAGAACGTCAGCGCGACCAGCACATAGGCAAGCGCGGAGACCAGCAAAGCGCGTCGATCAATCGCCAGCGCGATTAGCCCGAACAATATGTAGATCGCGACCACAGCAATTGCGCCGCCAATCCCCACGACGTCTCCGCCATCCAGCACGCCCATGGCATTGAAAACCGGGTGGGCGATCATCGGTGCAGCGAGCAAATGCAGCCAGAACGCGACGTCCGCACGCCGAGTTGTGCGGATCACATCGGACATGTCCCAGCGCATGGCGAAGGTAAAGACGCAAAGTCCGGCGACAAACACCAAGCCAAGCACGGTATTCTCGTTGAAATTGTCAGGGCCAATCGCTGCGACAGTTAGGCTGATCAATGTACCTGCGATGGCCGCTGCACCTGCGGCAACGGTAATAGGGACCGCGAACCGTTTCCAATGGAGATAGGCAGCGCCCGCAGCAAAGGCGGCCGCCAATGCGCCGATGACTGCGCCCAGCTGGTCATTTCCGCTTTCAATGAAAGCCGCGCCCAATCCTATGACTGAGAAGAACACACCGCCTACAAACGTCAGCAACAAGATGATGCTGGGCAGCGCCATGCGCCGCCTGCGGGTAAAGAATTCGGCAAGCGGCCATGCGGTGATGGCAACGAACAGTCCAGCAAGCGCAGTTGCAACAGACTCAGCAATTTTGAAAGCAGCCTGCCATGCATTCATCTCAGCCTCGGTTGGAGAAGAGTTCGGAAAGGTTTCTCGATATGACCCAGCACCAAACATTGCGTCCGCAATCGCATAGCCAATTGCCCCTACCGCCACGAGCATGATAACCACGCCAATCGCCACGAAGATATCGTTGAAAGAGTTGATAAGGCGGAAGTTCTCTTCATCCCCGCGCGGCATATCCCGCAATTGGCTGACATGGCTGCGCAGGGCCGTGGCGGCCTCTTGGCTCATCACCCCTGCTGCAACAGCGGAATTTAAGTCTTCGTCTGAATAGGCCATGCGCATGTTGCTCCGATATTTACAACGAATCTAGCGAGGTGTATTGTGAAGTCAATACACCTCTCACGAGTGTGCCCAAAACGAAACGGCCCCCGATCCGTTGAAGGAGCAGGGGCCGCATCAAACGCAATATTTGCGCGAAAATTATCCGCGTGCGCTGCTCGGGCCAGTGCCGGTCACTTCTTGCATCGCCTTCAAGATTGCAGCCGATTGCTCAGCGCCTGATTGCGGTGCGCGAAGGTTGGTTTGCGCATTGATCTTTTCCCAATTGGCGGCAAAGCCTTCAACTGTGCGCTCGCCATCGGGAAGCCAGACAGCGTCGTTCATCATCACCCATGCAGAGTGATAACCGCCGCCGCCAGCGCCAACGATGGCATTGGTTGGACCGTCTTCGCTGACGAGATAGAGAGCGGCTGGAACCACGTTTTCAGGTGCGAACAGTTTGAACGCTTCTTCTGGGAAGATGTCTTCTGTCATGCGCGTGCCAGCCACTGGTGACAGTGAATTGACGCGGATGTTGTATTTTGCGCCTTCGAGTTGCAGCGTTTTGGTCAGGCCAGCAAGCCCCAGTTTCGCCGCGCCATAATTCGCTTGGCCAAAATTACCGAACAGGCCGGTGGAGCTGGCTGTCATCAAAATGCGGCCGTATGCTTGCTCGCGGAAGGTTTCCCAGCAGGCCTTGGTGGCCATGGCTGAACCGTTGAGGTGCACATCGCATACGAAACGGAAATCATCTGGTGTCATTTTCGCGAAAGTCTTGTCGCGCAAAACGCCGGCATTGTTGATGAGAACGTGAACGCCGCCCCATGCTTCTTTGGCCTTGGCGACCATTTCTTCCATTTGCGCGTAATCAGTAACCGATCCGCCATTGGCCATGGCTGTGCCGCCAGCCGCTTCAATCTCAGCCACCACTTCGGCGGCCGCATCGGATGAGCCTGTACCATCGCGTGAGCCACCAAGGTCGTTGACGACCACTTTTGCGCCGCGCTTGGCCAGTTCCAGCGCATAGGCTTTGCCCAATCCGCCGCCGGCACCAGTGACGATGGCGACCTTATCTTTGAAATCGATGCTCATGAATAAATCTCCGCTTCAAATATATCTTATGGGGGAGGAGCGCTTTACGCGCCCGTCAACTCAGGCGCGTGGATTGGCAGGTTCTTTGCTGCGTTGCAACCGTCTTGCGCTGAGGCAAACTGCCTCCATGCGATGCCGTAGCGGCAGGTCCGACCAGTTAGAGCGCTTCGAGCGCTGGGATGAGCTGATCCAGCGAATCGATCACCCCGTCCGCGCCCATTTCATGCGGGTCCTTGTCGTGATAGCCATAGGTCACCGCGATCGCCGGCACGCCTGCCGCTTTGGCAGCGTTGACGTCGTAAGTACTGTCGCCGACGAAAGCGATTGGACCGCCGCCGCCGACTTCCTTGGCTTTGAGCACAGGATCGGCATGCGGTTTGGAGAGATATTTGCCGTCTTCGCCTTTGCCCATTGTATCGCCGCCGATCACGGTTTCGAAATAATGGATCAGATTTAGCTGCGTAAGGACGCTGCGCGCAAATTCCTCAAATTTGTTGGTGACGACCAACAGTTTCACGCCGCGCGCTTTCAATGCATCCAAAGTTTCTACTGCGTGGGGATAGGGCCGTGAATAGTCCGCATTATGATCAGCATAATAAGCGAGCATCTGTTTGTAGAGCTTGCGGAAATCTTCTTGCGGTATTCCTCCTTGAGCATCGACGGCCCGCGACAGCATGATCTTGGCGCCGCCGCCGATGAGGTCTTTGGAGCTTTCAACCGAAACTCGCTCGAACCCGCTCAATTCCAGCGCATGGTTCACCGCCTCGCCCAGATCACGAAATGTGTCGAGCAAAGTGCCATCAAGGTCGAAACCGACCGTATCAAAAGGAAAATTTGTCATATTGTGTAATCGGTGGCGCAAGGTTCTTCATTCTGCAAGCATTTGCTGGCAGGGCATTTGCCAAGTAAAGGAAACGCATGACAGATTTTGCCGCCATCGTTCTTGCTGCGGGCAAGGGCACTCGAATGAAAAGTGATACGCATAAGGTGCTGCACCCGATTGCTGGCCGGGCGATGATTGATCATCTGCTCGCTGCTGTGGATGAGCTGGAGCCGAAGGAACGCGTTGTCGTTGTGGGCGCTGGGCGCGAGCAATTGGAAGCGGCCTTAGGTGACCGGGCGACCACATGCCTGCAAGAACCGCAATTGGGCACAGGCCATGCAGTGCAAATGGCAGAGGATGCGTTGAGCGCTTTCTCTGGCGATGTGCTGATCCTTTATGGCGACGTGCCTTTCGTGAGCGCGGCAACCATGCGGGCCATGATTGAGCGTTTGAACGCCGATGATGCGCCTGCCGTTGTCGTGCTCGGCTTTGAGCCAGAGGATGCCTTGCAATATGGCCGCGTTGTTGCAGATGATGCCGGGGCCATCGTCAAAATGGTTGAGTTCAAAGATGCGAGCGAGGCTGAACGCGAATGCCGCATTTGCAATTCGGGCCTGATGGCGGCGAAGTCCGTTGACCTGTTCAAGCTCCTCGCTCGCGTCGACAATAATAACGCTCAGGAGGAATATTACCTCCCCGATATTGTGAACATTGCGATTGCCGATGGTCGCACTTGCGCGGTGGTGATCACCGATGATCCCGGCGAGGTGGCAGGCATTAACAGCCGCGCCGAATTGGCCGACGCGGAAGGGCGCTGGCAAGCGGTGCGCCGCCTGAAAGCCATGACCGATGGCGCAACATTAAAAGCGCCGGATACGGTCTATTTCAGCTGGGACACGGCATTGGGCCGCGATGTTACCATCGAGCCGCATGTGGTATTTGGCCCCGGTGTGACTGTCGCAGACGGCGTCCATATCAAAAGCTTCACCCATATCGAGGGCGCAACTCTGGCCAAGGGCGTTCAGGCAGGGCCATTTGCCCGCCTACGTCCCGGCGCTGTGCTGGAAGAAAACGCCTTTATCGGCAATTTCGTTGAGATGAAAAAGGCGACCTTGGGCAAGGGCGCAAAAGCCAGCCACCTCTCCTATATCGGCGATGCCACCGTCGGCGCTGATGCGAATATTGGTGCAGGCACAATCACTTGCAATTATGATGGCTATTTCAAATATCAAACCGTGATTGGCGAGCGGGCCTTCATCGGTTCAAACAGCGCATTGGTTGCGCCGGTAAACATCGGAGCCGATGCGATTGTTGCGGCGGGCAGTACCGTCAGCCGCGATGTAGGCGCGGGCGAATTGCGCATGGTGCGCGCGGAGCAATTGGTCAAACAAGGCTGGGCTGACCGCTTCCACGACACGATGAAAAAGAAAAAGGCAGCGCAGAAGAAATAACGGACCGCCAAACAGAGGTGATGGCTATGGTGACACGGTTGAGTATAGCGTTGGCTGCATTGTTGACCGTGTCTGGATGCGAAGCGGACAGCCGCGCCCCTGTCAGCAACTCCAACCCAGAAACCATGCCCGAACTGGCCGCCGAAACGGCCAAGGAGCATTCTCAGGCAATTGCTAATGAGCCATTTGTCCCACAGCAATCAGCCAGCTCAGCCCAAAGTCCCAATCCTACCTCGTCAAAGGTCGGCGTTTCTTGCGCAAACGGTGAAGAAACGGTCTTTTCTTGCAAGGTAAAAAACGGCAGCGATCTGGCCGTGTGTGCTGGCGACGAGAATGTCTATTATCGCTATGGCAAGGGGTCACCTGAAATGACGGTGATGGGCGGCCGGTTTGCTAGCGTCGCATACTCTGGCGGCGGTGAGGCTCAGATTGCTTTCACGAAAGGGCGCACCACTTACATCGTTTTTAGCCGCGTCATTCGTACCAATTTTGAACCAGGCGAGCCCAATCAGCCAGCGATCAGCGACGGAGTGATGGTGATGCTGGGTGATGAATTGCTGACCACGCACATTTGCGATGATCCCAATGCCCGCCCAATTGACTACGACTTGGCGGTCAAGGTGATGGAGCGCGAGCCTGAACTCTTCACTATAGGCGGTTAAATTGCGTCCAAATGGGCGCGGCGTGCGTAAATTATAATGAAATGCAAAGGGGATGATGTGATGCGGATATTAGCGTGGTTAGCAGCAGGATTGGGCTTGGCCGCTTTGGGAGGCGTTATGGCCGCAGCACAATATCGCGAGCGGATCGAAGAGCCAGCGCATACTGTGGTTGCTGCTGGCGAGGGCTTTGAGCTGCGCGATTACGAGCCAATGATTGTCGCGGAGGTAACTGTTGAGGCCAGCCAAATGCGCGCGCGCCGCGCGGGTTTTCAGCGCCTTGCCGCCTATATATTTGCGCAGGATCGGCCGGGAGTAGAGAAGGGCGAGAAGATCGCCATGACCTCCCCCGTGATGCAAGATCAGAGCGAAAAAATCGCCATGACCTCGCCGGTGATGCAGGACAAGGCCGATGCCGATGGAGCCAATCAGGCCCAAAACGCAAATGGCCCTTGGCGCACGCGCTTTGTCATGCCGTCCCAATATACTTTGGCGACCCTTCCAGAGGCGCCGGCCGATATCACGCTTACAGAGATTCCGGGGCGCCGCATGGCGGTGGTCATGTTCAACGGCATGGGCCGTCCCAGTGACCTTGAGAGCATGGAGACGGAATTGCGCAATTGGATGAAGGCGCAGGAATATAAGGCGAGCGGCGCGGCTGAATATGCGTTTTATGACGGGCCTTGGGTGCCAGCACGCTTCCGCCGCAATGAAGTGATGATCCCTGTTGTGAAGGCAGAATAAGGTAAACATGCCATTTACCCTGATTCTCAAAAATCGTTTTGAAACATAGTTTTACGAAGATTTGAATCGGCTGTTAGGAAGTTTTCTGTATTGCAAGTGTCGTCGCAACACACCGCATGAAGGGAAATAAAACACCATGCAATCACCAAGCCGTTCCAATCCGCTCAAAGGTGGCGTGCAGCTGTTCACTCAAGGGCGTTTTTGGCCAACCGTCCTTATGGCGATGAATGAATTTGAGGCCACGCTGACGGTGCCGGATGCCTTGGAATTGACGCAGCGTGAGCGTGTGACACTGAAGATTGGCGATTTGCCGAGCTTTCCAGCGATAGTGCGGAGCCGATCGGGCGACGTGGTGCAGTTGCAATTTCTCGGCTGCGTCCACCCGACTGTTATTGGCTTGCTGGAGTTGGACCCATTGCAAACGTTTTGCGAACTAGCGGCCTAGCAACAAAACCGTAGTGCACGGCAAAATAAAAAGGGCGGCTTACTCAGTTACGAGTAGGCCGCCCTTTTGCGTTTCTTTAAGCACTGTGAGGAGCGGTTTAAGCGCTCTCATCCACATGTTCAGCCAATACGGTCAGGCCAGCATCGCCAACTTCGGCAAAACCGCCTTTGACTTCGATCATTTCAGGCTCGCCGCCTTCGGTTTTATAAACCTGCACAGCGCCGTCGCGAATGGTCGACATGAAAGCGGCATGGCCTTCGAGTACGCCGAAATCACCTTCAGCGCCCGGCACAACGACCATATGGACGTCTTCTGAGCGGACCTGACGGGCAGGGGTTACGAGTTCAAAGTGGAGAGCCATCGGATGTGTCCTTCAACCGCCCTTAGGCGTCCTCAGCCATTTCAGCGGCTTTCTTGACCACGTCTTCGATGCCGCCAACCATGTAGAAGGCTTGCTCTGGAAGGTGATCATATTCGCCGTCCACAACCGCTTTAAACGAGGCCACAGTGTCTTCGATTTGTACGAAGATGCCAGAGATACCGGTGAAGACCTCTGCCACGTGGAATGGTTGGCTGAGGAACTTCTGGATCTTACGTGCACGCGCAACGGTCAGCTTATCTTCTTCGGAAAGCTCATCCATGCCGAGAATGGCGATGATGTCTTGCAGTGACTTATACTTTTGCAGCGTTTCCTGAACGCGGCGAGCGGTGTCGTAATGCTCTTGGCCAACAACGCGCGGCTCAAGCACACGCGAGGTTGAATCGAGCGGATCAACCGCCGGGTAAATGCCCAGCTCCGAGATTGCGCGGTTCAGCGTGGTCGTCGCATCCAAGTGGGCAAACGAAGTCGCTGGGGCAGGGTCGGTCAAGTCATCGGCAGGAACGTAAATCGCCTGAACCGATGTAATTGAGCCCTTGGTTGTCGAGGTAATACGCTCTTGAAGGTTACCCATATCGGTCGACAGTGTCGGCTGATAGCCCACCGCCGAAGGAATACGGCCCAGCAGAGCGGACACTTCGGAACCGGCCTGTGTAAAGCGGAAGATGTTGTCGACGAAGAACAGAACGTCTTGGCCCTCTTCATCGCGGAAATATTCCGCCATGGTCAGACCGGACAAAGCCACGCGCGCGCGCGCGCCAGGAGGCTCGTTCATTTGACCGAACACGAGGGCCACTTTGGAACCCTCTGGTGTGGCGACGCCATTTGCATCTTTCTTGATCACTTCTGCGTCGAGGAATTCGTGGTAGAGATCGTTACCTTCGCGGGTACGCTCACCAACACCAGCAAATACGGACACGCCGCCATGGCCTTTTGCGATATTGTTGATCAGCTCTTGAATAAGAACGGTTTTACCAACGCCCGCGCCGCCGAACAGGCCGATTTTACCGCCCTTTGCGTAAGGCGCGAGAAGGTCGATCACTTTAATGCCGGTGACCAGAATGGCCGCTTCGGTCGATTGGTCGATGAAGGCAGGCGCTTCTGCATGGATAGGCATGGCCTTGTCCGCGCCGATTGGGCCCAGCTCGTCAATCGGCTCACCAATCACATTCATGATGCGGCCGAGTGTTTTGGGGCCAACAGGCACAGAGATTTGCGCGCCGGTTGCGATCACTTCGCTGCCGCGGGTGAGGCCTTCGGTGGCGTCAATCGCGATGGTGCGAACGGTGTTTTCGCCAAGGTGCTGAGCCACTTCGAGGACGAGCGTATTGTCGCCATTCTTAGTTTCCAGCGCCGAAAGAATCGCGGGCAATTCGCCGGGAAACTGGACGTCGACAACAGCGCCGATGACTTGAGCGATTGTGCCGTTGGTTGTTTGGTTGAGTGCTGCGGTAGCCATGGTTCTTCCTAGCCTTCGATTTAGAGCGCTTCCGCGCCTGCAATAATTTCGATGAGTTCGGTGGTAATCGCTGCCTGACGGCGGCGGTTATATTGAATGGTCAGCTTGTTGATGAGGTCGCCGGCATTGCGCGTGGCATTGTCCATCGCGGTCATTGACGCGCCATGCTCAGAAGCCTCGCGCTCAAGCAGCGCGCCGAACAATTGCGTCTTCACATAACGTGGGAGCAATTCCTCGAGGATTTCCTCTTCGCCCGGCTCATATTCGACCACTGCGTCGCTATCATCTGCAACCTCAGGGGAGGGAACAGGGATCAGCTGAGCTGTTGTCGGTGTTTGAACCAAAGCGGATTGAAACTTGGGGGCAACCAAATGGGCAACATCAAATGCGCCCTCGTCAAACATCGCGACCAATTCGTCTGCAATGCCGCCAGCTTCTTCAAAGCCGGGAGTGCGCACAGTGGAAGTGTCGAAATGTTTGGCAATTTGGTTTTCATATTCGCGCTTGATCGGGGCGCGGCCTTTTTTGCCGACGAGGTAGAAGGTGACATCTTTGCCCTCTGCAATCAGGCGATTGGCTTGGATCTTTGCCTCTTTCACGAGGTTGGAATTCAAGCCGCCGCACAGACCTTTGTCGGTGTTGACGACGACCAAAAGATGTTTTTGATCCGCGCCAGTTCCGGCCAAAAGCTTGGGCGCGCTATCGCCGGACACTTTGCCAGCAAGAGACGCCATGACAGCGCCCAAACGCGTGGCATAGGGGCGTGCTGCTTCTGCCGCGGCCTGCGCACGGCGCAGCTTTGCAGCTGCGACCATTTGCTTGGCCTTGGTGATCTTCTGGGTGGATTTAACCGACCCGATCCGATCCTTGAGTTCTTTAAGCGATGCCATTGCGGCGTATCCTTATGCGAACTGTTTTGCGAAAGCTTCGAGGGCAGCGACGGTTTTATCCTTCGCATCGCCTTCGAATTTCTTGCTTGTCCGGATGTCTTTCAGGACGTCTGCGTGTTCGCTGCGGAAGAAGGACAGCATCGCTTCTTCATATTCGTTCACGCGGTCAACATCGACAGCATCGATATAGCCATTGGTGCCAGCAAAGATCGAAACGGTTTGCTCTTCAAACGGCATAGGCGCAAACTGTGCTTGCTTCAGCAATTCAGTCAGACGCGCACCGCGGTTGAGCAGTTTTTGCGTTGAGGCATCAAGGTCGCTGCCGAACTGAGCAAAGGCCGCCATTTCGCGATATTGCGCAAGGTCGAGCTTCATAGAGCCGGACACTTTCTTCATCGCTTTTGTCTGCGCAGCGCCGCCGACCCGTGACACCGACAGACCCACGTTAATCGCAG
>CALFEA010000085.1 GCA_937950385.1 uncultured Altererythrobacter sp.
GAAGGGACAATGGTCGCCGAAAAGCTGGGCGACTATTTCTTCGCCGAAGACCTTCCTGAGGCACGTCCGGCATCGCCTGAAACCTTCGAATTGAAGTACGAGGCCAGATGAGGCCAAACGAGGCCAAAGCCGAGATCACCCATTAGTGATCTGAGATCATGCATTTTTTTGCAGCAAAAAACCTAGACCAAATCACCCAATGCAGACTTCAAAGGATCGAGCCATTTTTCATATGGCTGCCATGCATTTTGACCCTTGCGGTTGATCGGTTGCCGCACTTGCTCGCTTGATGCAGTTCGTACGGCCCGATCCGTTTTGTGAAAATCAAGGCAGGCTTGCTCAAATGGCAGTTTCAAATGATCGAGCATGCGGCGCGTTTGCCCTTCTAGATCATCGAGCACATCCTCATGGTCAACGCGTAGGACTTTGCCCGGTAGCACCGTGTCCCAATGCGCCATCAAGTCGACGTAATCGGCATAATAGCGCCCAACTTCAGTGAGGCCGTACGTAAACTCCTGCCCCTCTGCAAAAAGCTGCTTAAAGCCAGAGAAACAGCAATCCATCGGATCGCGCCGCGCATCGATAATTTTGGCATTGGGCAGCATCAAATGGATAAGGCCGATATGCCTGAAATTATTGGGCATTTTGTCGATAAAGAACGGGGCATTTTGGCGGTGAAGCCGCGTGCTTTCCATAAAGTCAGCACCAAATTTTGCGAAGTCATCCGCGCCGAGTTCTTGCAGGATTTCAGGATAGCGCGGCGCGCCCATTGTTCGTCCGCGCAACCGGTGCGCCAGTGCCAGCACATTGGGCAATTCCAGCGTGCCATCCACTTGACTGTGACTGGCGAGAATTTGCTCTAACAAGGTTGATCCGGCGCGCGGCAGGCCAAGGATAAAGATTGGATCGGGCGATGGATCACCAACGCCGGAATGCCTATCGAATAGCTCCGCCGTGCACAGTTGCTTTTGCCGCGCTAGCTCCTCTGTCATGGCATCGGCGCTATAGCGGGTTTGCGCGCGTTTTAGCTCATTGCCTTGCGCATAATATTTGAAGCTAGCCTCGTAATCGCCAGCATCCTCATGCGCTTTGCCTAGCGCAAAAGCGATGTGAACCCGGTCCATAAAGGCAAGGTCTGCACGCGCGGATTGCGCCTCCATTGCCGCCAGTTCGTCATCAGAAAAACGGTAGGTTTTCAAATTCGCCAGTGCGTAAAAGGCGTCTCCATGATCAGGCTTTGCGGCAAAAGCCTTGCGGTAATGCGCCACCGCCTCATCCTGCTTGCCCATGGTTTTCAAGGCATGGCCCATGCTGGTCAGAGTGGCGTGATCACCGGGGAGTTTTTTGAGAACCTTGCCGAACAATTCAAACGCACCGTCATAATCACCCGTCTGCATATTCTCGATCGCAAGGCGCGACCCGAACAGCGGACTTTCGGGGTCGCGCGCATGCAATGCAGCGGCCTCTTCATGGGCGCGGGCGAATTTCTGACGGCGGCGCAGCACATCAATATAATCGAGCCGCAATTGGACGCTCTCAGCATCGAAAGTAACAGCGCTTTCAAGCAAAAATTCTGCGTCTTCCAAAATCCCCAGATCGACACCAATGCGCGCAAGCAACCGCATGCCTTCGACATCTTGCGGGTTGGAGCGTAGATAATGACGGCAAATTTCTTCGGCACGCAAAACGCGTCCTTCGTGCAAGTGATTGGTCACAGCCAGCAATTCGCGGGGAAGCGCTTTCAGCCGGTCAAGCTGGGCACTAGCCGCTGCGGCCACCTCACCCTGCCCCAATTCCCCAGCAAGCCGCGCCTGTTCGCGCCAGCTCGCATCCAATGCAGGATTAAACCGTGTGGCCTTGGCAAATGCGGAAAGCGCGGCCTGATTGTCCCGGCGGGCAAGCGCCAAATGCCCCTCTTCCTGCCAAGCGCGGCCATATTCAGGCATAGCGGCGTGCAATTGCTGTAAATAACCCGCCGCGGCATCACCTTGCTTCAGATAGCGCGAGGCGACCGCGGCCATATACAGCGCCTCACCATCAGCAGCAGCATCGACCAAAACGACCTTGGCGAGCGCAAGCCCTTCAGCAAATTTGCCAGACTGAAGCGCGGCCTGCGCTGCTCCCAATTGTTCTTCACGTGTCGCCATCGCCCATGTCCCTGCCCAAAACAAAAGCGGCGGGCAAGGTTTCCCTCACCCGCCGCCGCTGTTTGATTTGGTTCGTCTTAGTAGTCGAACTTGACCCGCAGACCGATTGTGGTCGGACGGTTCGTTACGATCCGAGCGACATCATTGCCGAAATTGCCCGAGATTTGCGCGCGTTCATCGGTGAGGTTCTCACCATAGATTTCCGCGCTCCAATTGTCGCCCTTGATACCGTAAGCGAGATCGAAGGTCGTGTAGCCATCAAGTTTGAGCTTATTGATCTCAATGATGTCTGTGAACTTCGAACCGGAATGCGCGACTTGTGGCTGAATATAGGCCTCAAGATTGTCATTCACATCCCATTCGTAGCGAACCCGCAGATTGCCTTGGAAGCTTGGCGCAAAGGCCAAGTTTTCGCCCTGCAGCACATCGTTGGTTGGCGTCAGAACCTCGGTGATTTCCGTATCGAGGAAAGACACAGCACCCGCCACCGTTAGACCAGGCAGTGAATATGGCGCGATTGTGAAATCGGCCTCAACGCCCTTAATCTCTGCATTCGCGGCATTATCCGAGAAGAACAGATTGGTGATCGAAGGATCAAAGATGGTTGTCTGAAGGTTCGAAATGTCAACGTAGAACGCACTGCCGTTCAAACGCAATTGACCGTCGATGAGATCCATCTTCCAACCAAATTCGTAGTTCTTCACTTCGTCTGTTTCCAGCTCGAAGGGAACGACAAATCCGTTTGCACCCTGCGCGCCGCCGGGGCGGTTGAGCAGGCCGGGACGGAAGCCCTCGGAATAAGTCGCATAGAACAGCAGGTCTTCGTTGGGCGTGAGTGTCACGGTCCCTTTGTAGATCACGCCGCTTGTCTCTGCCTTATCCGGCGCAGCAAGTGCGTTGAACACTTGTGTCGCTTGACCAAGGCTGAGGCCGGCTGCCTGAATATCGGTGATCGACTGACCTTGGGTAAAGGTTTGGCGAAGCGCCGCATTACATGAGCCAATGAAAGTGAATTGACCGTCGCCATCATACAGATCGCTAATGTCTGTACCAAAGGCGTTGGCGTCTTGTGCCGCGCCTGAGTTACAGAACGAGCCGTTCGCGCTGCCTTCAAGATCAACCTTGATGTCATAATAACGTGCACCGGCAGTAATCGTCAGCAGGTCAGGAACAATGTCGAAGCTCGCTTCGCCAAAGATGCCGAACTGCTTATCTGTGCGGCGAATGTCATTGCGGAAGATTGTCTCTGCCGGGAATGGGCCCGGATCAGTGTTGAACCCTGCTTGCGGGAAGTTTGGCGCAAAGGCACCAAACGGCTGGGCCAAGACATTGCCGGGATAGGCAAAGTCGACGCGCTCAACCAATTCTAGATCAGAATAGAAACCGCCAGCCTGCGCCCGGACACGCCAGTCAGATGGCGTGGAGAAGCGCAATTCTTGCGTGAAGGTTTTCGTAGTGCTGTCTGTGTTGGTGTAAAGGTTAGGAGCCTGACACGTGCCGGTAGGGCCGGCTGCGCCGGGATAAGTCACCGAGCCATCACAGATGTAATAAGGCAGATACTGACCAACGAACAGATAGTCGGTGTAATCCGAACGCTGCTCTGCGGTGCGTTTTGTGTATGCGCCGGTATAAACAACGTCGAGCATCGCAAGGCGGCCTTCGACCGTCCAGCTTGTGTTTGAGAAATCATCTTCCAGAGTTTCATCTTCGAAACGCTGAACATTCAAGCCGTCCAAACCGCCCAATTCTGGGTCAGCAAAGAACACGCCGTCGCTCTCTAGGCTTTGGCTTTGGTGCGATACGGTGACTTTCCAATCCGGTGTCACTTCCCACAGGCCGCTGATCCGGAAACCGGCATATTGTGTATCGTTGAAATCTTCTTCGACACGGTCAGCATTGTCTGCGCGCAGGAATGTTACATTGGCATTCAATGCCGCAAGTGATGCTGCGTCTGACTGAAAGCCGCCGCGATTGGCATTGACCGGAACGCCATTGGAGCGGACCGTACCAGATGGACGGAAGCGGCCGCTCTCACGAACGCTGCGCGTACCGCGGATATTGTCGATATAACCGCCTTGGTCGTCCAGATAGACCACGCCGCGCAAGGCGATGTTGTCTGTCACAGGGACGTTGAGCATTGCCTCGCCCTTATAGCTTTTCTCGCCGCCCTTGGTGAAGGATACGCCAGCAGAGAAGCTTGCGCCAAAGCCAGAAAGATAAGGCTTATTCGTGATCAAGCGCACAACGCCTGCTTGCGAGCTCGCACCAAACAATGTGCCTTGCG
>CALFEA010000086.1 GCA_937950385.1 uncultured Altererythrobacter sp.
ATCTTGTGACGGCGAAGGCGCTTGCGTCTGGTAATGCGACGCCTGCAGAAGGCGATACGGTTACGTTCGAGATTACGGTGACCAACAATGGTGCTGCGCAGGCGACGAATGTTAGCCTGACCGATGTTCTTCCTGCTGGTCTGACCGCGACGGCGAACAATGGCAGTGTGACCTCTGGTTCTTATGATGCAGGCACGGGACTTTGGAGTGTTGGCACGCTGGCCGATGGTGCGGTTGCAACGCTTACAATCGAAGGTGTTGTGGATGCTGGCCAGGGCGGCAATACGATCGAGAACGTGACGACCGCGGCCTCGGGCGATCAGCCTGATCCGACCACCGCTGGTGATGATCTTGATGAAAGCGTTGTGGTTGATGCTGGCGCTGATCTTGTGACGGCGAAGGCGCTTGCGTCTGGTAATGCGACGCCTGCAGAAGGCGATACGGTTACGTTCGAGATTACGGTGACCAACAATGGTGCTGCGCAGGCGACGGGTGTGAGCCTTACCGATGTGCTTCCTGCTGGTCTGACGGCGACCGCGAACAACGGCAGTGTGACTTCTGGTTCTTATGATGCGGGCACGGGTCTTTGGAGCGTTGGCACGCTGGCCGATGGTGCGAGTGCCACGCTGACCATTGAAGGTGTTGTGGATGCTGGCCAAGGCGGCAACACGATCGAGAACGTGACGACAGCGGCCTCGGGCGATCAGCCTGATCCGACCACTGCTGGTGATGATCTTGATGAAAGCGTTGTGGTTGAGTTCGCCGAGATTGACGCCCCAGATGATACAATTAGCGGCATCAACGGTAACACTGGCGAGCCGAATGCCGGAAATGCCTACGATAACGATACAATCAATGGTGCTCCATTTGATCCAAGTGATGTGGATGGAACAATTACTTCACCCGCCACGCCTTTGGTTCCGGGGGCTCCAGTACCGGAAATGGATCCTGCTACTGGCAATATTTCGGTGCCTCCTGGTACACCAGCTGGGACTTACACGATTGAATATGAGATCTGTGAGACCGCAAATCCAAGCAATTGCACGACAGGTACGGTTACGGTCGAGGTTGAAGCCGCCCCGATTGAATCAGCCAATGATGATTTGAGTCCAGTCGATAGCACGGCGGGCGAACCAAATGCTGGTAATGCCTATGACAATGATACACTGAATGGCCAGCCGGTTAATCCAGATGATATAGTCGGTACTATTCTAACGCCTGCAACACCTGTCAATACGGGTGACCCTGTGCCAAGCATGGATACTGCGACTGGCGTGGTAGCGGTGCCACCTGGTACACCGGCGGGCACATATACGATTGAGTATCAGATCTGCGAAGAGCTGAACCCAACCAATTGCTCGGTCAGCAGCGTTACAGTGGTTGTTGATCCACCAGTTGCCGGTGTCAGTGGCACAGTCTTCCTTGATGAAGACGGTGACGGCGTGCTTGATAGCGGCGAAGCATTGTTGGGCAACTGGATCGTCGAAATCCGTGATGCTAACGGCAATGTGGTGGCGACAGTCACTACTGATGAGAACGGTTTCTATGAAGTGGGTGATCTGCCTTTAGGCGATTACGAAATCAGCTTCAGAAACCCAGTTAACGGCGTTCTCTATGGTACAATCGAGAATGTAGAATTGACCGCCGGCAATGTGGTCGTGGATCAAAACCTGCCTATTGATCCATCAGGCGTGGTCTATGATGCAATTACCCGTCAGCCAGTCGCCGGTACAGTAGTCACTTTGCGCGATTCAAACGGCAATCCTTTACCTGTGGCTTGCTTGGTTGACCCTGCGCAGCAGAACCAGTTGACCGATAATGACGGGCGCTATCGTTTTGATGTTGTGCCAGGCGGCGCGGCTGCATGTCCACTAGGCGAGACTCAATACACCATCACTTTCGATGCGCCGGGCAATTACAGCGATAATCCATCCACGATAATTGCCCCTGAGCTAGGCGCGTTGAACCCTCCATCTGTGCCATTGGGCACGCAAAGCAACAACCCGACCGGTGCGCCTCCAGCATTGCTCGTTGTTCCAACGGTTGATGCGCCAAATGCGGGTGAGGATACGACATATTACCTTAGCTTCATTTTGGCCTCGGGCGATCGCGATGTGGTGCATAACCACATTCCGCTCGATCCATTCCAATCGCGCGATCCGCTGATGATCAGTAAATCGAGTGTCAAACGCTCTGCAAGCGTGGGTGATCTTGTACCTTACACCATCACCGTTCGGAACGCTGAGAATGTGCAGCGCACCGGGGTCGATATCATCGACTTGATCCCTCCTGGGTTCAAATATGTAACCGGCACTTCTTTTGTAAACAATGTTGCAGAAGAACCAATGCAAATTGGCAATGAGTTGCATTGGAAGAACCAGTCGATTGGGCCAGCTGCGACATCTACTTATAGTCTAACAATGGTCGTTGGTGCAGGTGTTTCAGGCGGCGACCGTGTGAACACGGCGCTTGGACGCAATGCAATGGATGGCAGCGAGATTTCAAACCGCGGCAAAGCAGTTGTTTCGATTGTCGCAAGCGCGGTGTTCGATTGTTCTGAAATCATCGGCAAGGTGTTCGACGACCTGAACGGCAACGGCTACCAAGATGACGGAGAGCCGGGCATTCCGAATGTCCGCCTTGCTAACGTCAATGGCCAGTTGATAACCACCGATGACTTTGGACGCTACCACATCACATGTGCAGCTGTTCCCGATGCACGGATCGGTTCGAATTACGTTCTGAAAATCGACACACGGACCCTGCCGAGCGGTTATCTGGTCACTACAGAAAACCCACGCGCCGTTCGTTTGACACGCGGTAAAATCACCAAGCTCAACTTTGGCGCCAAGCTATCAAAACGGGCGGTTATCACCCTTGATAGCAACGCGTTCCTGCCTGAAAGCAAAGAACTGAAGCCGGTTTATGCCGCACAGCTCGTTTCCCTAAGCGGGCAGGTCGATCCGGAATACCCGGTCATTCGCATAGACTATAAAGTCGAGGAAGGCGAAGCGCAAGATCTTGCGAAAGCCCGCGCAGAAGCAGTTGCCGGAATGGTCGCTGATACCTTTGGCAATGATTGGGACGGACCGTCAGCAATTATCGAAACCAATGTGGTTCGAGCCACCAGCAATTCAGGTGGGGAGTAATTACCATGACCTATAACAATCAAAACAACGCGTTTCGCGCCTCACTTCCTGCTTCAGTTTTTGCGATTGAAAACACATTGGGGTCGAGCAAAGCGAAGCTCCTTTCTGGCGCAGCAGTGGCGTTTGCTGCCGCTGGCATACCGGCAGTTGTATCCGCCGAAGAAGTAGTTGCTGCACCGATTGCATCGCAATCTGCTCAGCCAAAGATCATCTTTGTGCCTGGCACAGGAGGCAGCGCCCCGAAGACTATGCAGTCTGCTCCGGCTACTGCACCTGCAGTCACGCCTGCTGTTGCAGCACCAGCAATGCCGCAAGACACTGCGCCGTCTGCATTCTCGATCCAGGTGGATGAAGACCGACAGGTTGCTGAAGTCAGCGAGCACGGTGTTCAAGTGCGGGTCGATACTCTGCACACTCAACCGGTCCTTTCGGTTGGTTTGGTTGAAGGCGAACGCACTATCGTTCGCGGCACCGAAGCAACCTTAATTGGTTACACCAACTACCCTGCTTTGGTCGAACGTTCTGAAGTGCGTGTGTTTAAAGATGGCCGCCCAAGTGACGGTAAACCATACGCTATTGTACCGATGGACACCAATGGTGTGGCGAAATGGACGGCTCCTCAGGATGCTTCTGAGACGCTCTATTACGTGTACCGAGTCTATGATGAAAAGGGCCGGTTTGATGAAACACTGCCCGAAGAACTGACTTTGTTGAATGAGCCGTTTGATAATGAAGATCAGTCACCATCTCGTCCAGAATTTGGCTTGGTTGATGAGGCCAATATCCGCAACATTTCTACTTCCAACACAGTCGCAGTTGTGGTGACCGGGGTTGCTAAACCGGAAACCGACCAAGTGCGCGTTTCTGGTCAGCTGATCCCGGTCGATGACGAGGGCAAATTTGCGACCCGTCAGATCGTTCGTAAGGATGCGAAAAAGATCGAAGTGCAAATTTCACGTGGCGCTGTCGTTACGCAAGAGAGCATCTACAACATTGATGTGCCCAAGAGCGACTGGTTCTTTGTAGGCCAAGGTGACCTGACTTTTACGAGTTCAAGCGGCAGCGGCCCTGCGGTCGATGTTACTGGTGATGTGACGGCGTCTGGCGATTATGTCACCTCGCGTGCTGCTTATTACCTTAGCGGTAAATTTGGCGATGGCTGGAAATTGACCAGCTCGTTGGATACAGGCGAGGTGTTGCTCGAAGATTTGTTTAACAACATTGACCGGAAAGATCCTCGCCAATTGCTGCGCCGTCTGGACAGTAATGAATTCTACCCAACATACGGTGATGACAGCTCACTGATCGAAGATGCACCGACCCAAACTGGTTTTTATGCTCGCTTGGAGAAGGATGAGAGCAGCCTGATCGTTGGTAATTTCATTGCGAACTTCCAACAGGCTGAATTGGCTCAGTTGGATCGCGGCCTTTTCGGAGCTCTGATCGACTACAAAAGCACCAATCTAACTGATTTTGGTGAACGCAAATTGCAATTGACTGCATTTGCGTCTGATCCAGGCACCCTTCCGGCGCGCGATGAATTTCGCGGCACGGGTGGATCGCTCTATTTCCTCAATCGTCAGGACCTTACGATTGGCTCGGAGCGCGTGCGGATTGAAACACGTGACCGGGAAACTGGTTTGGTTCTTTCTTCGACGGAACTGCGCCCTCAAGAAGACTATAATATCGACTATTTCCAAGGCCGCGTGACCTTGAGCCGTCCTTTAGCATCAGTTGCCTCTGACGGTGCCACAGTTCGCCAAGGCAGCTCCGCTGGGAATGTTCCGGTTCTGGTCGTGCGCTATGAGTATTCGCCAGTGGTTGGCGACTTGGATGGTTATACAGTGGCCACACGCGCCGCTGGCTGGATAGGTGATTTCGCTCGCCTCGGCCTAACCTCGCAAAAGGAAACAACAGAAACGGCTGATCAAACGCTGCTCGCAGCTGACCTATTGCTCCGCCAATCTGCCGGCACTTACTTTAAGGCGGAAATTGCTCGGACTGAGGGTCCTGGTTTTGGCCAGTCAAATTCGGTCGATGGCGGCTTGAATTTTGTCAACATCGCGACACCTGCCGTGGTTGGACAATCGGCTGATGCTTACCGGGCAGAGCTTGCAGTGGACTTTGCGGAACTTGTTGGAAAAGACGGCAATATCGGCAAAGCTGGCGGCTATTTCGAACATTTCGATGCAGGTTTCTCCTCCAATTCGCAGCTGACATTTAGTGAAACGCAGCGCTGGGGTATATTTACAGAGCTTGCGCTGGGTAAAACCACGCAAATTCAGGCCAAATATGATGAGCTTTCGACCGATCTCAATGGTTCATCATCGGCCGCTACAGCTGATATAATCCAGCAGTTCGGCAAGGATGTCAGTGCGCGTCTTGGATTGCGTAGAGACGAAAGAGCGCCTGGGCAGCTGTTTAACAGCGTCGAAGATGGCGCGCGTACTGATGCTGCACTGCAGGTTGATTACAAGCCTGAAACAAGCAATTGGTCCGCCTATGCTTTTGGTCAGCTCACGCTTGAAAATGATCCGGGTCGTCTTGAAAATAATCGTGCTGGCGTTGGAGCCAAATCTGAGATTAGCGACAAGCTAACCTTCTCTGGCGAAGTTTCCGGTGGAGACGGTGGATTAGGTGCTGATGTCCAGTTGAACCGGCGTATAAGTGAAGGCTCAGAAGCCTACATTGGTTATGCTTTGCTGGCAGACCGCAATGACAGCGGGCTAGAACCGCAAAATCTGTTCAACCGATCGAACAGTGGCACTTTGACCGTCGGTGCGCGTCAGCGTTTCTCCAGCTCTTTATCGATTTATGGCGAGAACCGCATTGGCCATGGCGGAATTGCGCCAAGCCTAGTGCGCAGCTTTGGTCTCAATTTTGATCCGTCAGAGCATTGGTCATTCAGCGGGTCGTTTGAAAACGGCCGGATTGATGATGCGACAACAGGTGTGTTCAAGCGCACCGCAGCAACTTTTGGCGCGGGCTACCGAAAAGATGGCTTGCAGATGAGTTCTCAGATCGAGGCGAGGTTTGAGGACGGCAACGGCCGCGACCAAGAGGTTTGGTTGGTACGGAACAACATCAATGCTGAATTGAACCGCGATTGGCGATTTATCGGCCGATTGAATTTTGCAATCGCCGACAATGAAGGAACCAATGTTCGCGCTGCCGACTTTATCGAAGGTGTTGCGGGCTTTGCCTATCGCCCGGTTGATAATGACCGATTGAACGTGCTTGCTCGGTACAATTACTTCCGTGATCTTGGGCCAATCGGTCAGATCACTCAAGGTGGTCAAATCAATAGCCCTAAGCAGGTAAGCCAGATTGCCTCTATTGATGCGACATACGACTTGACCAATTGGCTCACTATTGGCGGAAAGTATGGCTTCCGTCAGGGTCGGGTATCGCTGAGCCGTGAGAGCGATCAATTCGTATCCAGCAATACCCATTTGGGCGTGCTTCGCGGGGATATCCATTTCGTGAAGGACTGGGATGCCTTGGTTGAAGGGCGCGTCCTGAGCAATGATTTGGCAGGCAATACTCGCTATGGTTTCTTGGCTGGCATCTACCGGCATATTGGCAACAATGCGAAGGTCGGTGTGGGTTATAGCTTCACTGACTTCTCAGACGACCTTGCTGATCAGAGCTTTACCAGTCGAGGCTTCTTCGTGAACCTATTGGGCAAATTTTAGTGATTTCGGGCAGGGTGGTTTGAGTAAATGCGGGCTTGCGCACGGCGCTGATTGGTGAATTGAGTCTCAGTCAATTTGTCGAGCACTCTTGTGGACTTTTTGCTATACAATTTTTTCCCAGATGCAGGGACTGTGCTCCCTGATCTTTTGTATAAACTCCCTGCTCCGCGTTTAGGGAAATCACCGACCAAGGCCATGTAATTCTGGGGTTTTTGGAAGGTGATATGCTGCCGAAAACGACAATAAAAATGAAATTCCCTGTAGATTCCCTGCAGAACAGGGAAATTTGACGAGAGACTGGTTCGCTCCCGACTGGGTGGCGCACCAACTATGATATCTTCAATATCAATTGGTTATGTTGATAGATCGACCGGCTTTTATCCCAGCATGACGGGAAGTTATCCCGCTACGCTATTTCATTCGTTACCAGAAGTAATCCGCCTGACTGTGTCGTTGTACGCGCGGTTTTAGTCTCAGGAAGAAATCGCTGAAGCAGAATGGTCCAGTGGAGAAGATAGTCACATACGGTCTCAATTCATGCCCTGCGGCAATCCGCGATCTTGGGAATGTCGAGCGCCATGAAATGGCACGGTGGAAGAATAATCAAGTCGTGTATAGTCTTCTGCCGTTCCGGCGGCGATAGCATGCGATGCCCAGAATTCGATAGATGAAGTCGGTTCAGAAGTTCGCCTCAGCCCACACCAACCTCCACAACCACTTCAGCTCATAGCGTCACCTTATCGGCAGGCAAACTTGCAAGATCGCCCGCTCAGCCGCACAGGCTGAGTGGCAAAACCCAATGGCTTGAATTGAACCCAGTTTAGGGCATCCTCCGCCAATCAAAGACAAGTTGTAGTTAGAATGTCAGCACCGCGGCAGGGTACCGGTGGCGCCATACCGCGATCGCGGTATGGCGTATGACTGGCAGTAGGGTATTGAAGGGTGAAGTGAGCTTTCTAAAGGAGTCGCTGCAAGATGATCCGTGTTGCCATTATCGAAGATGATCCAGCGATGCGGGAGCTGCTTTCCAGCGCGGTGAGCGCATCAGACGATATGATCCTAACGGGCAGAGCGGAAAATTACGCTGCGGCATCTGGCATGATAAATGCTGGCGGATATGATGTTTTGCTGTGCGATTTGGGCCTGCCCGATGGGAACGGGGCGGACCTCATCAGAGAAGAGGTTTTAACCGGGCGCGATACCGATATTCTGGTCATCACCATCTTTGCCAACCAATCCAAAGTTTTGGACGCCGTTCGGGCCGGGGCTCGCGGATATCTGCTCAAGGATGAGCGGATTGAGGACTGTATGGAGGCGATCCGCAATATTCGCAGCGGTGGCTCTCCGATAAGCCCAATGATTGCGCGGCAATTGCTCGGCGAGATTAAGCCCGACCCTGCAAAGCCGGCTGTGCCGATGGCCTCCCCCTTGTCAGAGCGCGAATATGAAGTGCTCAATTTGCTCGCACGCGGCTTCTCCAATGGAGAATGCGCGGATATCTTGAGTGTTTCTGCTCATACCGTTGGAACCCACGTCAAAAACATCTATCGCAAGCTAGAGGTAAACAGCCGAGCGGAGGCATTGTTTGAAGCATCGTCTCAAGGGTTACTTGCGCGCAAATAGCATGCCCATTTCTGCACTGGCGATGCGGTTCGCTTTACTGTGTCTGATGATTTTTGCTGTGCCAAGCGCGCTGCCCGGTGCCTTATCCGCGCAAACAGCCAGCGCCTATGAAGTCACGCAAACCGCATCAGGCCCGATTATTGAGTTTACCGAAGGCGATTTTATATTGTCCGACGGTATCAATTTTCCTGATGACGGTTGGGAACGGCTGCCCAACCCGGCGCTTTACCGGATAAATGAGACGAAGTGGCGGATCGGCGATACACATAGTTTGATTGGACGCTTTCGGTTTGACCGCGGCGCTATTGGGTCAAGCCCTATCGCCCTTCATACGATTAGCACGCGCAACAATATCACAGTTCTGGTCAATGGAACCGAGGTTTTCCGCAATTTTGCGCAAAGTTCGGATCAAATGAACACATGGTATCGGCCGATACTGATCCCTATCCCTGATGATGTTTTGAGGCCTGGGCAAAACGAGATTATCTTTAAGGTCTATTCTGAGGAATCCTTAGGGATTGGCCGGGTCCGATTGGGTTCGCAGATCGCGCTAGAGGCCTACCATCAATCCAAATTTTTTTGGCAGATCACAGCCCCTGAAACTGCGAATTTTGCAATGCTGTTTATCGGCATGTTGGTTTTCCTTTTTTGGCTTGGGCGCAGACAAGAAATTGAGCTGTTGTGGCTATCCGCCTCAACGGTCCTCTGGTTTTTGCGCAATTACCAATATTATGCTGGGCAAGCGCCGTTTGAATTGAGCCCGCTGGGCATGAGCGTGTTCACGGGCCTGCATATTCATGCATCCTATTTTGCGACCGCGGCCACAGCGGCTTTCTATCTTTGTTTTACCAAAACGGCGCACCGAAAAGTGATTATTTCAGCGATGTTCGCCCTGGGTATTATCCTTTCTACGGTGCACATTGCGTATACTGGCACTGACCTCATTCTGTATGTGCCAACGTCTGTAATTGTGGTCGGAATCTCTGTTCTCGGGTTCGTGAATTTAAAACGCAATTTCAATATTGAGCACGGTGTTCTCGGCTTCACCATGATGGCGACGCCGCTGGCAACATGGTATGACCTTTATGCTGCGATCACGCATCAAGGTGATGGCAGCGCGACCTATGTCTCGATTTTCGGGGGGCTGCTTTACACTACCGCTTTTGTTATATCGTTCGGCAAGAGGGCGCTCGATGCTTTTGCCGATTTGGGCAAATCCAATGTTCTGCTTGAACAGGGAATAGCGGAAACACGCGCTGAACTGGCAACCAGTGAAGCAGCACGGCAGGAATTGCTGGTCGAGCAAGCTTTGGTTGGAGAACGCGGGCGCCTAATGCAGGAAATGCATGATGGCATCGGGTCCAACCTTATCACAGCCTTGGCAGTTGCGCGGCAACAAAATCAGCCAGAGACTACTATCAAAACGCTTAACCGCGCGCTCAGTGACCTGAAAATAACGGTTGATTCATTGGAGCCCATTGAAGGCGATCTCATCGCCCTAATCGGCAATTTGCGTCACCGCATGGCTGGCGATTTGCGTGATGCAGGGATCGCTTGCAAATGGGAAGTGGATGATTGTGAGCCGCTGCCATGGCTTGATGCCGCCAATGCTCTGCATGTCTTGCGGATCATGCAGGAGGCGATCGGCAATGTTCTATCCCACTCAGGTGCCGATGAACTCACGATTGGATGCAAGGAAAGTACCCGGAACGGTGTGCTGGGTATCGCATCTTATGTCATCGACAATGGCTGCGGCTTTGACATGAGCGCTTTCAGCCACGGCAAAGGGCTAGGCAATATGGAGGCCCGAGCCCATTCGCTGCACGGCCATCTCAAATACAATTCTAATCCAGATGAAGGCTGCGCCGTAACCTTATGGCTGCCGTACAAGCGATCAATCTAGCCGCGTTTCACTGTCTCCAGTAATTCTGCGGTAATCGGATAGCCTGCGTTTTCCATAATCCGGAGCATCGGTTTGTCATTGCTATCATCCACTTGTGGAATGATCGTTTTGACGGGTATCGCCTCAGCCTGCGCTTTTGCTTCGTCAAAATTGGCAAATAACGCAAGGCGCTCCAAATTGCGGCGGGTGGGGAAGATCAGCTTAATCTCGCCAGTCTCCGCCATATCCAATGCGCCTTGGGCGGTTACCCAAAACAATCGCGTCGTCTCTGAATTATCCGCCTCAATCTCAACATCGCCTGTGCCCACATTGGCAAGGTAGAAGCGGGTGTCGTAAACGCGGGAAATATTCTCATTTTGCGGGTTCCACCGCGCAAATGGCGTGAATTGCGCAAGGTCGAGCGACCAGCCAAATTCCTCCAATACAGGAGCCAAACGATTGACCTCATGCAGGCGCGCACAGGCTGCCTTGGCGGTTTTGGCTGTCACATTACCTGTCAAACCGATGGCAAGACCGGTTTCCTCCAATGTTTCGCGAACCGCCGCGATCTGGTGCGCTGCTTCGTCCACGGGCATTCCGAAATCTTGGACTTGGGCAAGCGCAAAATCGGCATCATCTACGCGGCCGCCAGGAAAGACGGCCATGCCGCCTGCAAATTTCATCGTTTTGGAGCGGATCTGCATGAGGATCTCAGGCGCCTTGCCAGCATTATTGTCGCGGAAAACTACAACAGTTGCAGCGGGAATGGCTTCTGGCTTTTTTGCGGAGGCGTCAGTCATGGGGGCTTTGATGCAGGCTGGCCGGGCACTTGCCAAGTCATAGATTGGCTAGCGTGTCGGGAAATTTAACAAGCGCGCTTTGGTTAACGGTTTCATTAACCACGGAGGCCCGCAGAAATGCGTGCTTTGGCATTTTTGGCACGCCTCATGCTATGTAATGAATACCCTATATAAGTCTTCTAAAAGTAGGTCGGGCGGCTTAGTCTCCTAACCCAGACCTCCCCTAAAAGAAAAGCCGCTCCATGGTCTCCGGAGCGGCTTTTTCTTTGTG
This sequence comes from uncultured Altererythrobacter sp., assembly GCA_937950385.1. GTDB lineage: Bacteria > Pseudomonadota > Alphaproteobacteria > Sphingomonadales > Sphingomonadaceae > Erythrobacter. The sequence goes on from CALFEA010000086.1 coordinate 11,421, forward strand.
TGAGTAGTTTTCTGGTTTCGGACCGAAGGTCCGCAAGGGCAAGCGCCCGCCGGACGGTTAGGCCGGAAGCCTAAGCGAGTGAACACGAGCGCCGGCGCTTGAGGCTAAACAAAGGGCTCAACCCTCCGCTTTGGCAACGCCTTCTTTGTCGAGCGTTTCTTGCAATTCGCCTGCTTCAAACATTTCCATCATAATGTCGCTGCCGCCAAGGAATTCACCTTTTACGTAAAGCTGGGGGATGGTTGGCCAGTCGGAATAGGCTTTGATGCCCTGACGCACTTCCATGTCTTGCAGGACATCGACGCTTTCATACGCAACGCCGCAATGATCGAGAATCGCCACTGCCTTGCTGGAAAAGCCGCATTGCGGGAACAATGGCGTGCCCTTCATAAATAAGACGACATCATTGTCGCCAACGACGCTGGCGATACGGGCTTTGGTTTCAGCTTCTGTTTCAGACATGGGTTATGGGCCTTGGTGAAATAAGGTTTGGTTAAATGTTAAGTGGGAGCTTGGGTCGTCAGTTGCAAGGCATGCAGAACGCCGCCCATTTTGCCGCCCAAAGCCTCGTAGACCATTTTGTGCTGCTGCACGCGGTTCTTGCCCGCGAATTGCGGAGCTGTGACCACGGCGGCCCAATGGTCATTGTCACCGGCCAAATCGGTCAGCTCAATATTGGAGCCTGGCAGGCCAGTGGTGATGGCCTGGGTGATCTCTTCGGCGCTCATCGGCATACCAAAACTCCTAACATCATGCTCAGCTATCGCTCATGAGTTGGCGTCTGGCTTCAACCGTTTTCTCAGCGAGCATTGTGCGAATATCGTCTTCGGAGACATCGCATTCAGCCGCTGTCAAATCGCCGAGCAGTTTGCGGATCACATCTTCATCGCCGGCTTCTTCAAAGTCGGCTTGGACGACGGATTTTTTGTAGCCGTCTGCCTCTTCCTCGGTCAGGCCCATAAGGCCAGCAGCCCATTCGCCCAACAAACGGTTGCGCCGCGCAGCCAATTTGAAGGCCGTTTCTTCATCCATAGCAAATTTGGCTTCTTCGGCGCGTTGGCGGTCAGAAAAATCGGTCATTATTGTTCCTCAAAGGACTGGGTTCTTGTTTTTAAATAGGGTTCGCGCTGCTGATCGGCAAGCGCTTCGCCCTAAATCAATCCGCCTGTTAATCCATGGTGACAACAAGCTTGCCAACCGCCTCACGGCTTTCCAGCTTGGCAATGGCTTCGCCGCCGCGTGCCAGCGGATAGGTTTCTGATACCAGCGGATCGATCTTGCCCTCTTTCATCAGAGCGAACAGCTCAGCCACTTGCTCGCGGAATTTCACTGGCTCACGCGCTGTGAACGCGCCCCAGAACACACCTGCGATATCGCAAGATTTCAGCAGCGTCAGATTGAGCGGCATTTTGGCGATGCCAGCGGGAAAGCCGACAACCAGGAATTTGCCTTCCCAAGCGATGGATCGCAGCGCAGGTTCTGAATATTGCCCGCCGACAATGTCATAGACGATGTTTGCACCCTCTGGCCCGCAGGCCGCTTTAAATGCGTCCGCAAGCTCTTTTGAGGCAGCCTTGTCCATTTCATCACGGGGATAGATCACCACTTCATCCGCGCCAGCCTTGCGGGCTATTTCGCCCTTGGCCTCGGTTGAGACAGCGGCAACCACGCGCGCACCATATGCTTTGGCCAGTTCAACCGCAGACAGCCCAACGCCGCCTGCCGCTCCCAGCACCAGCACCGTGTCACCTGCCTTGATATGGCCGCGATCTTTGAGACCGTGAATGCTTGTGCCGTAAGTCAGCAGCAGCGAAGCGGCTTTTTCCAGCGCAACACCGTCCGGTACTGGGAACATCCGGTCGGCAGGCACGACGACCTTTTCGGTCAGACCGCCATTGCCAATCGCTGCCATGACTTTGTCGCCAACTTTATAGCCTTCAACGCCTTCGCCAATGGCCTCAATAACGCCAGCCAATTCGCCGCCGGGGGCGTAGGGCCGCTCAGGCTTAAACTGGTACAAATCGCGGATCATCAAAGTGTCTGGAAAATTGATTGCGCAGGCTTTTACATCGACGAGGACTTGGCCTTTGCCCGGTGTGGGCACATCAATTTCGTCCAAGGTCAGCGTTTCTGGGCCGCCGACTGCGTGTGTGCGTAAAGCCTTCATGCGTTTGTTTCCAATTCGGTTTGCGTGCCGGCTGTCATCCAAGACAGTTTTTCAGCACGCTGAGTTTCGTGGGATGCGATGTGCTCATCGCGCTCTAATGTTAGGCCGACTTCGTCCAATCCGTGCATCAAGCAATGCTTGCGGAACGGGTCGATTTCAAATTTAAAGCGGTCTTGAAATGGGGTCGTGACCACTTGGTTTTCCAGATCGACGTGGATCGGATTATCTTTTGCAACCTCCATCAATCGGTCGATTTGATCCTGCGGCAAGACAACGGTGACGATGCCGTTTTTAAACGCATTGCCGGAGAAAATATCAGAGAAACTTGGCGCGATCACTGCGGTGATGCCCATATCGAGCAATGCCCATGCTGCATGTTCGCGGCTGGATCCGCAGCCAAAATTATCACCTGCGATCAGGATCGGCGCACCGACATAATCGGGATCATCAAATACGCTGTCGCCTTTTGCACGCAGGCTTTCAAACGCGCCTTCGTCAAGGCCCTCGCGGCTGATCGTCTTCAGCCATTCAGCCGAGATAATCACATCGGTGTCGATGTTTTTCGCGCCAAAGGGATAAGCCTTGCCCTCAATAGATTTGACCGCTTGCATCTCAATCTGTCTCCGGGTTCTCACCCGAAGGCGGGGTCGGCGCAGGCTTGTCCTTTTTCTTGCGGTTTGAGGCGTAAAGCAGCGCGGCGGCAATCGCGGCCGATCCAATCGCTGCGGCTCCTAAGGCAGCTTTGCCGCCTTTCTTCTCAGATTTTTCTTTGGTCATATGTAACTCATGGGGAGCGGAAATGGGATTGGCAAGGGTGTGCGCGCGCCGATCAAGCTGGCTCGCGCGAAAATTCGCGCACATCGGTGAGATGGCCAGCGACAGCTGCGGCAGCGGCCATGGCGGGTGAGACCAAATGCGTGCGTGCGCCCGGTCCTTGACGGCCGACAAAATTGCGATTGGATGTGGATGCGCA
>CALFEA010000087.1 GCA_937950385.1 uncultured Altererythrobacter sp.
CTTGATGCTCAAAGATGATCAAGGCAATCAAATTGAAAGCATTGCCAGCATGGCCGGATTAGTGCGAGCCAAGCCTTTACTCGCATGGTGTTTGTTCTTCTTAATGCTCAGCCTAGCAGGCATCCCGCCATTGTTTGGGTTTTGGGGCAAGTTTGTCGTCTTCCAAGCGGCGGTTGAGGCAGATCTTTTGGCACTCGCGGCCATCGGTATTGCCGCCAGCGTTATCGGTGCATTCTATTACCTCAAAGTATGCAAGGTTATCATGTTTGATGAGCCGGCAGGCGAAGTTGTGGGGCAAAGCCCAGCGTCGCATTGGACGCTACTTTTGCTAACATCCTTGATCATCTCGCCTCTCGGATTTCTGCTAACGCCGTCACTTGGCGATTTGGCCGACAAGGCCGCCAGCGTATTGTTCGCTGGCTTGTGATGTCCTCCGCGTGTGATTGAGGTTCTTGAACAGACCGGTTCAACCAATGCTGATCTGATCGCTCGATTGAATGCATTAGAGCATGTCGCCGAAGGGGACTGGCTCGTTGCAAAACGTCAAAATTCGGGGAGGGGGCGTCAAGGGCGAGAATGGTTCGATGGCCAAGGCAATTTCATGGGCTCGACGGTTGTAACGGCTTCTTCGCAAAATCCGCCAGCTTACACTTTGGCATTGGTAACCGGCCTAGCAGTGTATGAAACGGTGAACGCACTATTGCCAGACCCGCAGGCGCTCAATTTAAAGTGGCCCAATGACCTTTTGCTCGGTGGAGCCAAACTCGCAGGGATATTGTTAGAAGCATCGGGCGATAAAGTGGTCGTTGGGATCGGGGTCAACTTGCGCGTAGCACCGCAATTGCCTGACCGGCAAACAACGGCATTAGCTTATGTCATGCCTCCGCCTGAACTTGACCATTTTGCGCATAATTTGTCGCAGTGTTTTGATGCTGAGTTAGAGCGTTGGCGCAATTTTGGACTAGAGACATTAATTCGGCGCTGGCTTGCCTGTGCTTATCCAGTCGGCACCTCAATTAGCGTGCACGAACCTTCGGGTGAGACTTTGTTGGGCAAGTTTGACGGTTTGGATGAAAATGGTTCATTGCTGTTACTGGATACCGATGGCACGCGCCGCGTTATTCACGCAGGCGATATCGTAATTACCTCGGGCGCTCAGAATTAGGGATTGGGATATGCTACTTGCTGCTGATGTCGGGAACACAAATGTCGTCTTTGCCTTGTTTGAAGGGCGAGAGATAAAGGCACGTTGGCGCATTGCGACTGACCCTCGCCGCACTGGTGATGAATATGCCGTGTGGCTCTTGCAGCTGCTTAGCATCGAGGGTGTTGACCGCGGCCAGATCAAGCAAATCATTTTTGCATCGGTGGTACCGCGCGCTGATCATAACCTCACCGTGCTTGCGCAAAAGTACTTTGGGATCACACCTCTTATGGCAGGCAAGGGTGACGCTGCGTGGGGTTTTGCTGCAGATGTTGATCAGCCTAGTTCATTAGGAGCGGACCGGGCGCTCAACATTGTCGCGGCTCATGAACAATATGGCGGGGATCTAATCGTTGTAGATTTTGGCACTGCGACCAAATTTGAGGCGGTGGATTTTAATGGAGCCTATAAAGGCGGGATTATCGCGCCGGGGATCAACCTTTCGCTCGATGCGCTTGTCGGCAAGACTGCAAAATTGCCGCGTATTGCCATCAAGGCTCCAGCTAGCACTAGTGTGATCGGACGCAATACAGAAGACCAAATGTTGATCGGTGTGTTCTGGGGCTATGTAGCTATGATGGAAGGCCTTATTGAACGTATGAAGGCGGAAATTGGCAGGCCCGTCAAGGTAGTTGCGACTGGTGGCCTCGCCATTTTGTTCGACGATCAAACTGAAATATTTGACCACGTGGATGCTGATCTCACCATCCACGGTCTTGCCATTCTGGCTGAACGCGTTTTAGCCAAAGGGAACGGCACATGAAAAAGAACTGCACACCTGAACAAGAATTATTGTTCCTTGCGCTTGGCGGTTCCAACGAAATTGGCATGAACGTCAATCTCTATGGCGCCAATGGCAAATGGATGATGGTCGATTTGGGAATGACGTTTTCGGGCGATCAATACCCCGGTGTTGATCTGGTCTTTGCCGATCTAGAGTTTATCGAAGAACGCGCTGACGATCTGCTCGGAATTGTGCTGACTCACGCGCACGAGGATCACATCGGCGCTGTACCATATTTCGCCGCTGAACTGGGTGTGCCGCTGTATGCTACACCTTTCACCGCCGATCTCGTAAGGCGTAAGCTAGAAGAAGCCGGCATTGCCGGTGACGTAGAGCTTAACGTGATCGAGGAGGATCACGGTGCGTTTGATGTTGGTCCGTTCAATGTCCGCTACATTCCTCTGGCCCATTCCATTGCTGAAGGAAACGGGCTGATCATCGACACTCCATATGGCCGCATTTTCCACACGGGTGATTGGAAACTCGACGAAGAGCCAATCATTGGTGAACCAACATCAGAACAGGCCTTGCGCGCCATAGGCGATGAAGGCGTTCATGCTTTGGTGTGCGATTCCACAAATGTATTCAACCCTGAGCCAAGCGGATCAGAAGGTGCTGTGCACCGCGGGCTTATGGAAGAGGTCTCCA
>CALFEA010000088.1 GCA_937950385.1 uncultured Altererythrobacter sp.
GCTGCGTTTTAAACAGACACCGCCCCGTGCCATTCAAAGTGAAATGGGACGGCATCCGCTATTCAGGGCGGTGTGCGCGATGCGGCAAGCCTATCCAGCGCAAGTCACGCGGTGTTTGGAAATTGCGGGAAAGCGAAAGAAGCTCTGCTGGAGAGCCGCATTTATAACGGCTTAGGATTGCTGGCTGTAAATTGCACAAGATCGCGGTCATGAATGCCAAGCCGCTCCCAATTGGCGCGCCATTCTTCCAAATGCTCAGACGCCATATGCTCCTCAAGCGCCTCTGCATCGCGCCATGCTTCATTGACGCGGATCAGGCCCGGCTCCAGCATATCAGTGGCATAGGAATAGGCGAGGCAGCCATCTTCCTCCAAGCTCGCCTCGATCATTTCAGGCGGCAGGCGGAATGTCCCGATGATGAGCAGCATTAGGCCGGTTCTTCCGCATTGGCCGCTTTGGTCAATTGGAGGAACACATCCTCCAGATCAGCCTCGCGCGTGGTGACATCCTCGACGACCAGGCCTTGATCTTGCAAAATGCCCAGCACTTGGCCTGCGGTTAGCTTATCCTTGTCATAGGTCACCTCAACCTCGCGCTGCCCGGCCATGGTGACCTTGGTAAAAGCGTCATGGCTGGGCGCGGCGGTCAAATCCTTGCCGACAGTCACAGCGACGATTTTCTCGCGCGCCATATCAACCAGTTCGCGGGTAGGTTTATTGGCGATGCATGTGCCGTGATTGATGATCGCAATGCGGTCACACAATTCCTCGGCCTCTTCCAGATAATGCGTGGTTAGGACGACAGTGACGCCGTCATTGTTGAGCTCTGTCACCAAATCCCAAAGCTGTTTGCGCAATTCAACATCGACGCCTGCGGTCGGCTCATCCAGCACGAGGATCGGCGGGGAATGCACCATCGCTTTGGCAATCAGCAGGCGGCGTTTCATGCCGCCCGACAATGTACGCGCGTAAGCATCGCGTTTATCGGCGAGCCGCACGGCCTCCAGCAAAGCCTCGCTGCGGCGCAAATGTTTGGCCACGCCGTAAAAGCCAGCTTGGTTTTCAAGCACTTCAAACGGGGTGAAAAAGGGATCAAACACGATTTCCTGCGGGACAATGCCAATCGCACGCTTGGCATTGCGGCGCTGGGCATCGATATCAAAGCCCCAAATCTCCGCGCTGCCGCTGGTCTTATTCACCAGCCCGGCCAAGATATTGATGATCGTCGATTTGCCTGCGCCATTGGGGCCGAGCAGGCCGAAAATCCCGCCTTGCGGCACGTCAAAACTAACGCCGTTCAATGCCAATTTGCCCTCGCCGCCATCAGGGGCTGCATAGCGTTTGACCATATCGCGGATGGAAATTGCGGGCGAGTTGTCAGTTTCAGTTGCCATAGGAAACGCTTTAACCGCGCAAGCGTCCGGTGCAAGTATGAAGCGCAATTGGCCGCAACCCCTCTTGGCGCTCTGCAGGCAGTGTTCGATTGGCAATAGGCGTAAACAGCGATTGAAAAGCGCGCAGCAGCAGCCTATCGGCTAATGCATGAGCGACGAGCAAAACCCCATTTCCCCAGAGACCGTATTGGTCACCAGCAAACGCGTGAGCTGTGATGGCTCAAGCGATATTAGAGGCGGCGAGAATTACCGCCCCGCAGCCCTTGGCCATCCGCGCGTATTCCTTGAGATTGACGAGAGCGGATTTGTAGAATGCGGCTATTGCGACAAACGCTTTGTCTTAAAGGGCGGCCCGGCAGACGTTTGAGCCTCGAAGCTGGTCATGACCGGTTCAGGATACAGTGTTACACTTTTTCACGCGGGTCACATATTGTGGAATTGTGGAGAAAAAATATGCAAATTGTTAAAAGCATCGCCATTGCCGCTTGCGCAATGGCCCTATCTGCCCCCGCTGCCGTGATCGCCGAAGAGCGCGATAGCGCGGACACTCAAACGGAACTGAGCAAGGGCGATGTTCGCCTCGCCAAATTGCTCGATGGCCGCGAAGCTGGTGAACCGGTTAGCTGCATTCGCTTTCGCAAAAATGACCGGCTGCAAGTCATTGATGACACAGCCATCGTATATGGCCGCGGCAAGACAATCTATGTCAATTACACGAAGCGCCCCGATCGCATTGATGACCGCGATGTCATGGTCACGCGCCGCTTTGGTTCGCAAGTTTGCAAAACCGATATTGTCACCACGATCGACAATATGACCGGCATCTATTCGGGCAATATCTTTCTTGCGGAATTCATTCCTTACACCCGCGTGAAAAAAGACAGCTGATTGAGCGCGGCGGCTGAAAATACGCCGCAATGGGCGCGTGCCCTTCTGGATATTTGGTTCCAGCAATTGGGGCCGCCAGACTGGTTTAAGAGCAGCGACAAAGTCGACGTGCTCTTGCGTTCACAATTTGAAGATGAATTGGCGCGGCAGGGCAAATTTCCTGCCGCGCATTTTTTGGGTGATGCGGAGACAGCGCGCGCTGCGATCCTGCTGTTTGATCAAGTGTCACGCAATATCCACCGAGGCACGCCATTGGCCTTTGCGAGTGACGCGCTCGCACTGGAAATCGCAAAAACTGTGATCGCGAAAGCTTGGGACGAAGGGCTATCTGACGATGCCCGGCAATTTGTCGCCATGCCCTTGATGCATAGCGAAAGCTTGGCCGATCAAGACTCCAGCCTTGCCTATTTCACCAAGCATTTGCCCGACAATGTGCCCTTTGCACGCGAGCACCGCGATGCCATTGCCCGCTTTGGCCGCTTCCCGCACCGCAATGCAATATTGGGGCGGGAAACGACGCAAGCTGAGGCAAAGGCAATCGCCGATGGGATGAAGTGGTAGCTTAAGCCGCCATACCGTTCATACGGCCGAGAATTGCATCGGCTTCCGACATGATACCGTCGATCAATTCCTGACAGGTTGGAATGTCATTGATCAGGCCTGCAACCATGCCGCAGCTCCACGCGCCAGCATCCATTTCGCCTTCCATCATAATCCGCGGATAGACGCCGGCGACTTGCTCGATTACGTCTTCGAATTTGAGGTCAGCGCCCTTTTCTTTCTCAATTTTGAGCAATTCTTCGACCGCATCATTGGTCATAACGCGTTCCGTATTGCGCAGCGGGCGCATCACAAGGCGTGTGTCCAATTCGGAGGCTGCAACAATCGCCTTCTTCACATTTTCGTGAACCGGCGCTTCTTTGGTTGCGATAAAGCGCGTGCCCATATTCATGCCCTGCGCGCCCATGGCGAGCGATGCCACAAGTGAACGTCCATCGGCCATGCCGCCCGATGATACGAAGGGAATTTCCAGCTCATCGGCTGCGCGCGGGAGCAGGATGAAGTTGGGAATATCGTCTTCGCCCGGGTGGCCGCCGCATTCAAAACCATCAACCGACACTGCATCGCAGCCAATGCTCTGCGCTTTCAATGCGTGGCGCACTGCGGTGCATTTGTGGATCACTTTAATGCCCGCATCTTTCAAATAAGGCAGGACTGCGACCGGATTATTGCCAGCGGTTTCAACCACGGTCACGCCGCCATCGATAATCGCTTTGATGATCGCGGGATAATCCGGCGCGTTGACTGTCGGCAAGAATGTGACGTTCACACCAATCGGCTTGTCTGTCATATCCTTGCAGCGCGCGATTTCATTGGCGAGATCAGCCGGCGTTTTTTGCGTCAGCGCAGTGATAATCCCAAGCCCGCCCGCATTGGAAACGGCCGCTGCCATTTCGGCAAATCCGACATAATGCATGCCGCCTTGAATGATGGGATGCTGGATGCCGAACATTTCGGTGATGGCGGTTTTCATGGGCGCTTATTCCTCTTAAATGGTGACCAATTACTAACATAAGTCGCGCAGATTTACCGAGCTTGCAAGCGCCATTTTATCAGGCCCGCAGGCCGTAACGTCACGGACCTGCTACCGGTACATCATCGCCGCACCGCAATTATCCTTTGGGCTTCAGAAGCGTCGCGGGGCGGATTCGCTGCGCCTCGCCAAACAGCGAATAGGTCTTATTCACATAGTTCGACACATCGGTAATGCTGTCGAGATAGCTTTTAAGCTCATCGGTCATTTCCTGCTCCACCAGCCGGACATGCGCCGCCGGATTTTCCGTCTCAAAATGCACATAGAACCACGGATCACCGCGTTTCAGCACCAATGGCTGTTCCAGATCATACCATTCAAATGCCCATGCCATCGGGCGCGGCCAAATGTGCACAGGGTACCGACCGCCCATTTGCAGGCCCGGGCGCTGCTGCGGGAAATAATGCAAATGCGGCGCGGTTTGGACGATATAGCACGGCTCATCGGCAACAAAGACATAGGGCGCGGTGAATTGAATGATCGGGCGTTCTGGGTGACGCCACTCAGACGGCGGCTGCACTTGGAACAGATTTGCGCGGCCTTGCGGACGCATGGCAGAGCCCTCGCCATCTGCGTCGGTTAGCTGCAATTGGCCGTTGGATTGGCGCTTAAACGCGAGCGTCAAATCCACCGGGCACGGCACCACGAAATGCCGCCGGTCAAAATCAATGGCAGCGGGGCAGGCTTGGATGCTCTTGCCGCTGGTTGCCTTGGGATCAGAGCGGGAGAAGCTTTTGGGCGGCGCCCAGATCGCATCGCTGCCCTTATCAAAACGCACCGTCCAACCAACCGTAACGCTGCGTTTTTTGCCGCGTGTCTCTGCTTCTGCTGCGCCAGCATCATCTGCAAAATATTCGTCCCAGCTCATGCGTCTCGCCCTATATCTATTCGGTAATGGTATGATTAGCCTGTGCTTGCAGCTTTGCGAAGACCCCATCCTGTCATAGCCAGCGCAATGCAAGGCAGCCAAATCCACTTGGCCTCCGACACAAGCGTAACCACGCCGCGCGCAGAGAAGAAATCCGCACCAATCGGCGAGACACGCACCGGCGTATAAGGCGCAAAGATGCGGGCATTATCAAACGGCCAAAACAATGCCGCGCCCAACCCGCCGCTGGTGAGTGTATCGAGCAATCCGTGGCTCGCCATCGCGAATGTGAGGAACAGGAACGCTCCAATACTGCGCGCCTCTTTCCATATTGCGCTAAGAATTGCAGCGCAGATCGCGGCAAAAGCAATCGCATGCGTCGCGCCTCTATGGCCCCAAGTGTCGGCATATTCGATCCCAAGCGCAAAGCCGATCACATCGGCATCAGGAGCCATGGCAAACGCAGCGCCAGTTATCGCCAGCATGGGAGATATCCGCCCACGCCCCGCCGCTGCGGCTATGGCCAGCGGGATGATCGCATGGGTCATGATTGTGGGCATGGGTCTATGATGACTCTAGTTTGTTGTAAGCAATCAGCTTTACATCTTTTGCGACAGATTTGGTCGAATTATAGTTGCCAGCCGTCTTGCAAGCCTGCATTCTTAAATGGCTGGGGGAAGGTAAGCGTCCTAATCAAGGCCTTGTGGAAGGGCCAGATTGCTTTCCGGCGCGTCCGCTTACGTTCCCCCACGCAACTTGAGTTTGGTGCTCGTTTGCGTTGCCAAACTTGTATCACCTGAATTGATCTTCAGGCGAAATACTTTTCCCGCACCTACCCACATGATGCCTGCGGATAGCTGGGCGATTTCCTGTAGGTTGGATGCAGTCGGATTCGAGCGCAAGTGGGTAAACGCCTATTAATTGTAACTTGCTGTTCACAAATGCAGGTGTATTGCCTGACTAACTCACTGCGACGCGTGGGGAAAGCTCGCGTCGTCACATGCGCAACCCCAAAAATGAGTCTGCGTAAAAATTTTGTTTTGGGATAAGCGCCTTTCATGGATTCGACTCAATCGAATCGCGCCGCGCGCTTCGCTATCGCTCGCGAGTAGCGCAGCCGAACCCGTCTCCCAGACGGTTTCGTGTCAGCCCTACTCCCATTCAATCGTGCCGGGCGGTTTGCTGGTGTAGTCATAGACCACGCGGTTTACGCCTTGCACCTCGTTCACGATCCGCGTTGCGCAAGCCGTTAGGAAGGCGGCTTCGAAGGGGTAGACATCTGCTGTCATGCCATCTGTGCTGGTCACGGCGCGCAATCCGCATACTGCGTCATAAGTGCGGCTATCGCCCATCACGCCCACGGTTTTTACCGGCAGCAGCACGGCAAAGGCTTGCCAGATTTCATCGTACAATCCCGCCTTACGGATCTCGTCCAGATAAATGCTGTCTGCCTTGCGCAAGATGTCGCAGCGCGCCTTGTTGACCTCGCCGGGAATACGGATCGCTAGGCCTGGCCCGGGGAAAGGATGGCGTCCGACAAATTGCTCGTCCAAGCCTAGCTCTCGGCCAAGCACGCGCACTTCGTCTTTGAACAATTCGCGCAAGGGCTCCACCAATTGCATATTCATGCGCTCTGGCAGGCCGCCAACATTGTGGTGGGATTTGATCGTGACTGATGGCCCGCCGGTGAAGGACACGCTTTCGATCACATCGGGATAGAGCGTGCCTTGCGCCAAGAAATCCGCGCCGCCGAATTTGGCCGCTTCTTCCTCAAACACTGCGATAAATTCGCCGCCGATGAATTTGCGCTTTTTCTCTGGATCGGTGACGCCGTCGAGGCCCGCCATAAAGCGTTCCTCGGCATCCACCACAACCAGCGGTATATTGTAGTGATCGCGGAACAGGCTTTCGACTTGGCTTCGCTCATTGAGGCGCAAAAGGCCGTGATCAACGAACACGCAAGTGAGCTGATCGCCGATGGCTTCATGGATCAGGATCGCTGCGACCGATGAGTCGACACCGCCCGACAATCCGCAGATCACTTTGCCGTCACCCACTTGTTCGCGAATATCGGCGATCTTGGTGTCGCGGTAAGCGGCCATGGTCCAATCACCCGCAAGCCCGCAAACGCGGTGGACGAAGTTGGCGAGAAGCTTGCCGCCATCAGGCGTGTGGACGACCTCTGGGTGGAATTGCGTGCCGTAAAACTGGCGGGTCTCATCAGCGATTACAGCGAAAGGTGCCCCTTCGCTTGTAGCGACAATTTCAAAGCCGGGCGCAAACTGCGTGACTTTATCACCGTGGCTCATCCAGACCTGATGCTCCTCGCCATTGGCCCATAGCCCATCGAACAAAGCGCATTGCTTGGTCACGGTGAGGTTCGCGCGGCCGAACTCGCCGCCACGCGAATCGGCTTCTCCGGTCTCATGCCCCTTGCGCACTTCTCCGCCCAATTGCTGGCTCATCACTTGTTGGCCATAACAAATGCCGAGGATCGGAATGCCTGCTTCGAACAGCAATTGCGGTGCGCGCGGGCTGTCTTCATCGGGCACGCTGGCGGGTGAGCCTGACAGGATAATACCCTTTGGCTTCATCCGGTGGAAGGCTTCCTCTGCCATCGTAAACGGCGCAATTTCGGAATAGACCCCCGCCTCGCGCACACGGCGCGCGATTAGCTGGGTCACTTGACTGCCGAAATCAACGATGAGGATCGAGTCGGGCAGGATAGAATCAGGGGTGGCTGTATCTGTCATGCTGCGATGCTTTGACGACGGGGCGGCGCTGAGTCCAGCCAAGGGACGGCACTATGCGCAGCTTGGCGGATGGAATGGCGCGGGAGATGCATAGTCCCGCAGGTAATAGTTGCAAAAAATTCAATCTCTCCTCGATTTATGTCATTTGAAGTCCGATAAAAGGGTCCCTATTTGCTACTTAACAAGAAGGTCAGCGCGCCCTCTCTCCCACTAGCGCGGCCCCTTGAGGCAGAAATGTTTGGATTTGCGCCATGCGCTCCGGCACTTCTGTCACACTAGCTGCCCCTGCGTTTTGCGCAGAATGGCGACAAATAGGCGTAGGTTCCTCTTCCTTTTCCTGCCCCTTTGTTCCCGCCATATGCAGCAGCGAGTGAGACGCGGTCACCCTTCCCCTCCCTCTGGGTGGCCGCGTTTCCTCCGCTTTTCACTCCGTCGTTCAGAAGGCTTCGCCGGCCGCTTCCAATTGCGCGCGCAATTCTGTTTTGAGCAGCTTGCCAATATGGCTGCGCGGCATTTCATCAATTGCGAACAAAGCCGCCAAACGCTGCGTTTTGCCAAGCCGCGAATTCACCGCGGCCATGACCGCATCTGTGCCGCCTGATCCGCCTTCGAACCGGACAAAGCCCACCGGCGTCTCGCCCCAATTTTTCGATGGCATGCCGATCACCGCAGCCTCAGCCACGCCCGCTTCTTTCAGCAGTTCATTCTCCAAATCGACGGGGAAAACATTGAAACCGCCAGAGATGATCATATCCTTGGCGCGGCCCACCAGCTCGACGAACCCATCGGCATCGACACGGCCAATATCGCCCATACGCTGCCATGGGATGCCGGTTTCTGGATCGGTCCAATAGCCGTCCTGCGTCTTGCCCGGCTGGTTCTTATAACCTGCCATCATCGTTTGGGAGAGGCCGATGAGATTGCCCGGCTCACCGGCGGCAACGGGATTGTCATCATCATCGAGCACTTTCAACTCGCTGCCCGGCG
>CALFEA010000089.1 GCA_937950385.1 uncultured Altererythrobacter sp.
TGGATTGCTGGAGACGTAATGCGCCTCAACATGGGCCAGGCGGCGGTCAACTTCGCGCATGCGTGAACGCACCTCGCGTGCCGCTCGCTTTGGATTTTGCCGGACGCCTTGCCAATATTTGCGCTCAGCTTCCTCAACATAGAGATGTTGTGGTTTCTTATTCAGAAGGAAGCCAGCGATGAAATAGGCCGGGATTGTTGCTCCTCCCGTAATGAACGTAAGAGCTAGCGTGCCGAGACGCACCCAAAGCGCATTGATCCCAGTGTAATCAGCAATGCCAGAGCAGATGCCGAACACTTTGGCATTGACCTTATCGCGGTACAGTGTGGTGCGGGGGGTATTCATGCTCTGGTTCCTTTTTTCTCAGCGAGCAAACGGTCAAGCTCGCGCAATTTTTGATTGTCAGCCTCTTGCTCATGGGTGAGGCGCGGCGCTTCAAACGAGGGGTCATCACTCGCGGCGAGCCGCTCAACTGTATCCATGCGTTCATCGAGCCGCTTTGCCAGAGCGTAAAGCTCATCAAGCAAAACTTCGTCATCCTCGGTGATGGTGGCGGCAGTCTTCCATTTGGTGATATAGTGAAGGACAATCCAAGGAAGGCCAATGCCGAGCGCTAGTATGACCGGTACAGCTTCATCCATGACTTAAACTCCCTTCTTGCCGTCGGGATGCCCCAACGCTTTTTTCATTGCTTCCAGCTCATCATCAATCGCATCAGCGCCTTCTAGCGCGGCGATTTCATCGGCGAGGCTTGGCTTGCCGCCATTTTCGCCAATGCCCATTGCATCGGCGCGGCCCTCGGCAAAATCGACGCGGCGTTCCATTTGGTCAAACTTTGACAAGGCCTCGTCGGTGCGTTCCGTGCTCATCAAGCTGCGCAATTTGACGCGGTTCTCTGCGCTTTCGAGGCGCGCTGCGATTTGCGTCTGGCGGCTGCGGGCTTCACGCAGGCGGTGCTGAAGCTTTTGAATGTCTTCATCATAAGCGCGCAATGCGTCATCAAGAACGGCGATCTCTTCTTTCAATTGATCAGCCATGCCGGCGGACTTTTTCTTTTCGACCAGAGCTGCGCGGGCCAAATCTTCGCGATCCTTTGACAGCGCAAGCGCGGCTTTTTCGCCCCAATCGGCCTGTAGGCGGTCGAGTTTCACCGTATGGCGATGCATTTCCTTTTGGTCCGCAATCGTGCGAGCGGCACTGGCGCGCACTTCGACCAATGTTTCCTCCATTTCGAGGATGATCATGCGGATCATCTTTGATGGATCGTCGGAGGAATCCAGCATGTCGTTGAAATTGGCAGCGATAATGTCACGCGTGCGGCTGAAAATGCCCATAAAGGCTACTCCATAATTGGCGGCGGTATTGGTTTCGCGGTTTTGAGCCCGTGGTTGCGTAGGTGTAGGGCTACGGCGCAAACGATCAACCTCTTCGTCGAGCCGCCTTACCTGATTGCGTGCAGGTGAAGCGCGAGAAGAAGGGTGGGCCGAAGCATCGCTACTTTCAGGGCTGAGACTGGATTCAGCGGCTGTAGTAGGTGCACCAGTGGGGGAAGAAGTGCGCTCCGGCCCGAGGGAAGACGTTTCAGCTGTGGATTTTTTAAGATCAGCGGGTTTGGTTGGTTTGCTCATGCGATCTCAACTGCATTGCCTGCAATTGTCGCCGCCATCACTGGCTCGACATGCATTTGCGTAGAAAGGGCAATGAACAGAACCATCGCAGCGACGCTGGCAATCGAGGCTTGACCAAGTTTGGTCGCAAAAAAGCCGTTATTGTCCATGATCAAATCTCCGTTAAGTGTTGTCCATGATATAGCAAGCGGTGTGCCAAACTTGAAAAATACTTTAGATTCAGAGGGTAATTCTATTTTCCCAAATAGTGCGTTTGAATCTATTGCCAAACATTGGGAAAATTCACTATAGGTTGGTAAATGGAGCGCAGTAGTCAATTTGTCGGCCAGTCTGGGGCCTTTCTCGATGCAGTGGAGCGAGCCTCTCGTGCTGCCCCAATGAGCCGCCCCGTGCTGGTGATCGGCGAGCGCGGTACGGGCAAGGAATTGATCGCTGAACGTTTGCACCGGCTTTCCAGTCGTTGGGGCGAGCCGCTGGTCACCATGAACTGTGCGGCGCTGCCCGAAACACTGATCGAGGCTGAATTGTTCGGTCATGAAGCGGGCGCATTCACAGGCGCTACCAAAACGCGTGTGGGAAGGTTTGAAGAAGCCGATAAAGGCACGTTATTTCTCGACGAATTGGGCACTTTGTCGATGGGCGCGCAGGAACGTTTGTTGCGCGCGGTTGAATATGGCGAGGTCACGCGGATTGGCTCCTCGCGGCCTATTCAGGTCGATGTGCGTATTGTGGCGGCCACCAATGAGGATTTGCCTGCGCTGGCAAAGTCAGGCGATTTTCGTGCCGATCTGCTTGACCGGCTAAGCTTTGAAGTGATCACGCTGCCCCCGTTAAGAGTGCGCGAGGGCGATGTTGGCGTGTTGGCGGAATATTTCGGTCGGCGCATGGGCTCTGAACTGGGGTGGGAGGCTTGGCCTGGTTTTGCGGGTCACGTGGCGCAGCAGCTCGATAAATACGCTTGGCCGGGCAATGTGCGTGAGCTGCGCAATGTGGTTGAGCGCGCAGTATATCGCTGGGACAATTGGGGCGAGCCGATTGCCCATGTTCAGTTCGATCCGTTTGACAGCCCGTGGAAGCCGCTAACGCCGTCGCACCGCAAGCCTACAGCAGCGGCTCCTGCTTCTGATCAAGCGGCGACCTCGCCAAATGAGGTTTCGTCTTCTGCCCAGCTCGATACGGTCGATGATTTGCGCGGCGCGGTCGATGCGCATGAGCGCAGCATTGTCGAGCATGCGCTGGGCAAGCACCGGTGGAATCAGCGCCAAACCGCCAAAGCATTGGGGCTAAGTTACGATCAATTGCGGCATTGCATTAAGAAGCATGGCCTGATCGAATCCAGCGATTAGCAAAAGTTTTACCATATCTCCCTAGGTTATTCGTGTTTTCAAGGGAGTTAGAGAATGGATATCGTGAAAGCTGGCCTTGGCTTGGTCGGAACAGCCGCAATCGCGGGATGGGTGGCATTTTCTGTGTCTGCGCCGCGCAACGCAGAAAATGTGATGAACCAAGAAATGGCTTCGCTTGACGGCAAAAGCATCAATGAAACGATTGCCGATTCTAAAGCCGAGGTTCGCGCCGAACAGTGCGCAAGGTTCAGCGCGATGGCTGCGGAGGCATGGGATCGTGCGGTCGAGAATGACACAACCGATCGCGACGCCACTCGGATCGATGAGCTGGACCGTCAGGTCGAACGTTTCTGCAACTAATCGGATTTGAGAGGGGCGCTCATGCGCTCCCTTGACTCTTACTCATTAATTCCATAATTCTAGAAATATGGAAACGAATCGAGTTGATCATATATCTGCGCTCTCCTCTCTTTCTGCTTTGGCGCAGGAAAGCCGGTTGGAGGTGTTTCGTCTGCTGGTGCAGGCTGGGGCGTCAGGTTTGCCCGCAGGTGAGATTGCCAAAAGGCTAAAAATACCGGCGAGTTCGCTGTCGTTCCATCTAAATAATCTGGCGCAGGGCTTGCTGATTAACAGCAATCGCGAGGGGCGTTCGATTATTTACTCTGCCAATTTTGATCAAATGCGCGGCCTTGTTGCTTATCTGCTGGAAAATTGCTGCGCAGGACAATCTGCCGGATCAACCAAGGATGCATTGCTATGAAGCGCTTTCATATGAACCTTCGCGTTGAGGATATGGCGGCCTCTGCGCAGTTTTACACCCGGCTGTTTGGCGCTGAGCCTGTGGTCGATAATGCAGATTATAAAAAGTGGATGCTGGATGATCCCTTCGTCAACATCTCTATTGAGCCTGCATGCGGTGAAACTGGCATTGCTCATGTCGGCTTGCAGACAGAAAATGCTGATGAATTAACCCAGGTTTATGGTCGTATTGAAGCCGCTGGTGGGCCAGAGTTTCGTGAAGGTGAAACGCAGTGCTGCTATGCCCATTCACACAAAAGCTGGACCCGAGACCCTGATGGAGTGATCTGGGAGGCCTTTTTTACCGACGGTCAACGCTGCGATTATGGGCAAATGCCAGAGATTAGCGGCAGCGCTGGCCTTGGTATAACCCCTTAGGGTACGGCTCATCAAATATTGCCCATGCGCTGCGAAATCTAGCAGCCATGGGACAGGTAATCGCACATATCGGTCGGCGCGAGAAAAGCCGTTTACGCCTCGAATTACGGGCACGGCTCGATATTATCGGGGGCATCAAGCAATGCCTTGTCACCGACATTTCCAAAACCGGCGCCCGAATTGAAGTGGATAATCCGCCTCGTGCTGGTGAGTGCTGTATGTTGCTCGCTGACACTCTTGAATGTTTTGGTACGGTGGTATGGCGCAGCAATACTGCTTGCGGTCTGCGTTTCGATGACGAAATTCGCGATGGGCAGTTGATTGGATTGCGCCACAATAGCGAAGTTGCCGCCGACGTTGAAAAGCGTGAAGTGACAAATTTTGCGCGGAAATGGGCGCGGGGCAGATAGGGCGCAATGCCCTGCCCATCCATTCGGTGGGTACAGAATTGTCAATTTCAAACGCCTATTTGTAAAGCAAACTTGCAATCTAAGTTAGGCGTGTTGAAGGCTTAATCCGGAGTTCCCACTCCCCAACCGCCATTATCATCACTACCACTCGACCAATTGCTATCTGCGGCCTCTGCTTGTGCAAAACCGTCGGCAACGTCCGTATTTGTAGAATCACTGATAGGTTGCTCGGCTTTTTCCCATTCTGAGCGATCGTAAGGATTGAGGCCTGTCCCACAGGAAGTCAAAAGCGGTCCCAATGCCAGTAACAGGAGTAGTTTCTGTTTCATGTCTAATCCTTATCTCCAGCTCAATCACCTAAAATGCGAAGATTGAATAAGGGTAAAAGGCGCCTCCCAGCGCTGGAATTTCAGGCTCATAGCTTTGACGGGCATAGCTTTGCCAAATTCACTTGCTTTATTGCAGGTTGGGGCCTATCTCAGCGCCTCATCCCGACATCGTTGAGACTTTGAAGGGGCTGGCGCCGAAAGGGGCCGGCACGAAACGCCATTGGTCTCACGCTGTCTTAAAGCCAGGAATGCAATGCAAGATCTAACGCGCCTTATCGAGATTATTGAGCCTGAGGCCAAAGCCCTCGGCTTTGATCTTGTGCGCGTAAAGATGACGCAATCAGAGGCGGGTGCAGAAGAGAAGAAGAGCGCAGATGCGCTGCAAATCATGGCGGAAGATCCCGCCACTGGGCAGCTTGTTATCGATCAATGCGCTGCATTGTCCCGGGCTGTGTCAGAGGCGATTGATGCAGCCGAGGAGGCCGGCGAGGATTTGATCCCCAGCGCGTATCACCTCGAAGTGTCATCGCCCGGCATTGATCGCCCGCTGACCCGCGCAAAGGATTTTGCCAATTGGGCAGGGCATGTTGCGCGCGTCGTTATGGTCAAAGGCTATGGCGCGGAAAATGCTGGCGCAGACCGCAAAGGTGCACGCCGCGTCTACAAAGGCCCCTTGCACGGTATAGAAGATGGACTGATCTCTATCACCGACAGCAAATCGGGCGATGTTGGCAGCCTGCCGCTTGAAGAAGTTCGCACGGCAAAACTAGTGCTAACCGATGCGCTGATCGCTGCGACAAAGCCGCTCGATACGTCGGGCGTAGATGATATTATTGAAGACACGAACACTCCAAACGAAGAAGAGAAGGCTTAATCCACATGGCCACTGCAATGTCCGCCAATAAAGCTGAACTGCTTGCAATCGCGACCGCTGTTGCTTCGGAAAAGATGATCGACAAATCGGTCGTTATCGAAGCAATGGAAGAGGCGATCCAGAAATCTGCCCGCAACCGTTATGGCGCAGAAAATGACATTCGTGCGAAACTTGATCCGCAAACCGGCGATCTGCGTCTGTGGCGGGTTGTGGAAGTTGTTGAAGAGGTTGAGGATTACTTCAAGCAAGTCGATTTGAAGGCTGCTGAAAAATTGGAAGATGGCGCGAAAGTCGGCGATTTTATCGTTGATCCGCTGCCCGCCGTTGATTTGGGCCGCATTGATGCGCAATCGGCCAAGCAAGTGATTTTCCAAAAGGTCCGCGATGCAGAGCGCGAGCGCCAGTTTGAAGAGTTCAAAGACCGCGCCAATGAAGTCATCACCGGCGTTATTAAATCGGTTGAATTTGGCCATGTGATCGTCAACCTCGGCCGAGCCGAAGGCGTGATCCGCCGCGACCAACAAATTCCGCGTGAAGCCGCGCGTGTTGGTGAACGTGTTCGTGCATTGATCAGCAAGGTGGAGCGCAATAATCGCGGCCCGCAAATCTTCCTGACCCGCGCGCACCCCGATTTCATGCGCAAATTGTTCGCGCAAGAAGTGCCCGAAATTTACGACGGCATTATCGAGATCAAGGCTTCTGCTCGTGATCCGGGCAGCCGCGCGAAAATCGGCGTCATCAGCCACGACAGCTCAATCGATCCGGTTGGTGCCTGCGTTGGTATGAAGGGTAGCCGCGTTCAGGCCGTCGTGCAGGAATTGCAGGGCGAGAAGATCGACATTATCCCTTGGTCAGAAGACACAGCGACATTTGTCGTGAACGCGCTTCAGCCGGCCACCGTTGCCCGCGTTGTGCTTGACGAGGAAGAAGGCCGCATCGAAGTGGTTGTCCCTGATGATCAGCTGTCGCTTGCCATTGGTCGCCGCGGTCAGAACGTGCGCCTCGCCAGTCAGCTGACGGGCCACCAGATCGATATTATGACCGAGGAAGAGGCGTCAGAAAAACGCTCCAAGGAATTTGCCGAACGCTCCAAAATGTTCGAAACCGAGCTCGATGTAGATGAGACATTGTCGCAGCTTCTGGTTGCCGAAGGCTTTGCCGAGCTCGAAGAAGTCGCTTACGTTGATATGGCGGAACTCGCCGCGATTGAAGGCTTTGACGATGACCTCGCTGAGGAACTCCAAAGCCGCGCCACCGAAGCGTTGGAACGCCAAGAGGCAACCTTCCGCGAGGCGCGCCGCGAATTGGGCGTAGAAGACGCGATTGCCGATATGCCGCACCTGACCGAGCGTATGCTTTTGGTGCTGGGTAAAGGCGGGATTAAAACTCTTGATGACCTAGCTGATTTGGCAACAGACGAGCTGATCGCGAAGAAGCGTGAAGCACCGCGCCGCCGCCAGAATACAGATGGTCCGCCCATGAAAAAACCTGCCCCGCGTGAGCAGGATAAGGGCGGCGTTCTGGGTGAGTTTGGCCTGACCGAAGAACAGGGCAATGAAATCATCATGGCCGCGCGTGCGCATTGGTTCGAAGATGAAGAAACCCCTGCACCGGCACCTGATGCCGATGCGGCTGACAATCAGGAGGCCGCCCATGCGGACTCCGACCAATGAGAGCGTAAGTTCCGACACCGCTGACGCGCCGCGGCAGGACCGAAAGGTTCAGCCAGAGCGTAAGTGTATCCTTTCTGGGGAGGTAGGGTCGCGCGATAATCTCGTGCGGCTGGCGATTTCCCCTGAGGATGCCGATGGACGCTGCACGATCATGCCCGACGTGCAGGCAAAGGCACCCGGACGCGGTGCATGGCTTGGCGCATCGCGCGCTGAACTTGAAACGGCCATGGCGAAGGGCCATCTCAAAGGCGCATTGGCGCGTGCTTTCAAAAGCGGCGCGATTGATGTGCCGGTTGATTTGCCAGCGCTGATTGAGGGCGCTTTGACCAGCGCATTTAAAGACGGTCTGGGTCTGGCAAAGCGCGCAGGACATGTGGTCTTAGGCACGGCAAAGATCGAGGATCAATTGCGCAAAGGGCGCGCAGAATTGCTATTGCATGCCAGCGACTCCAGCCAAGACGGGCGCAAAAAGCTCGATCAGGCTTGGCGTGTCGGCAGAGAAATAGAGGGTAGCGGCGAACGCGGAACAGTCTTGCCACTGGACCGCGCGGCTCTGTCTGTGGCATTGGGACGTGAGAACGTCGTCCATTTGGCAGTGATCAATCGGGGAGGGGCTGAGCGCATTGCATCTGCACTTGCGCGATTACAGCATTTTGCCGGGATAAAAGAAGCCGAAGAGAAACAGGATGCGCGGCAAGTTGCCGACGTATCTGAATGACGATTAGAATGTTTGAAGGAACAGTAAGCTAGATGAGCGACGAAGAGAAAAAACCTGCCCGTAAACCACTTGGCCTGAAAAAGGCTGTGGATGCTGGCGAGGTCAAGCAGACCTTCAGCCACGGCCGCACCAATAAGGTGGCGGTCGAGGTAAAGCGTCGCCGCAAGCTCACCAAGCCCGGCGAAACGCCCGCGCCTGCGCCAGAGCCAGAAGTCACCGCGCCTGAGCCTGTGGCCGCTGCGCCAGAACCCGCGCCTGCGCCTGCGCCGAAAAAGCCTGCCGCCTCTGATGAAACGCCGCAAGAGCGTGTCGCCCGGATGCAGCGCGAGGCTGAGGAAGACCGCCTGCGTCAGGCGCAGGAAAGCCGCAAACGCGAAGATTCCGCTGCCAAGACGGCTGCTGAAAATGCCAAGAAGCGCGCCTCTGATAAGAAAACCGAGGATGCAGAAAGCAAGAAGGCCGCAGCCGAAGCTGAAGCCGCCGAAAAAGCGCAAGCTGAGCAAGAAGCCGCTGCACCCGCCGAAGCCGATGCTGCCGCAGAAGCCGCGCCAGAGGGCAAAGCGACACCTACGCCAACCGCTCGCAAGTTTACGCCAATTGCTCGCCCTGAGCCAAAGCGTCCGGAGAAGAAGAAGAAAGAAGAGAAACGTGCCGCTGGCTCAGGTGCCGACAAGCGCCGCTCTGGCAAGCTGACCGTTTCCAAAGCACTGAACGAAGACGAGGGCCGCCGCGCCCGCTCACTCGCAGCCCTCAAACGTGCGCGCGAAAAAGAACGCCGCGCTCA
>CALFEA010000090.1 GCA_937950385.1 uncultured Altererythrobacter sp.
TTCTCGAAGAGCTCGGTTTTGCAGTCGATGAGGCACAAAACGGGCAAGAGGGCATGGAACACTGCGCCAAGACTATGCCTGATGTAATCCTGCACGATTGGAATATGCCGGTTATGACCGGGATTGAATTCATCAAAGCCCTGCGCGCCCATCCTGGCGGCGACGCGCCCAAAGTGGTGTTTTGTACAACCGAGAATGACGTCGGCCATATCCGCGAGGCAATTGATGCAGGCGCAGACGAATATGTGATGAAACCATTTGATCACGAGACCCTTCAGATCAAGCTACAACTTGTCGGGTTTTCCTAATCGAGGCGAACCATGAAGCCTCTTACCTCCTCTTTACAAAAACCGCGCTCTAACGCGGACAGACGCCTATCTGGTAAGCCCGATCCGGCGGTCAACATTATGGTGGTCGACGATAGTTTGACCGTACGCACCGTCTTTGCGCGCATGGTGACTAGCGATGCTTCGCTCAATTTGGTTGCCAGTGCCAGCACTGCAGAAACCGCGATAGAAAAATTGGATAGCTGCCACGTCGATGTCATTTTACTCGATTTGGAAATGCCTGGAATGGGCGGCATAAAGGCCCTGCCGAAACTGCTCAAAGCCTCCAAAGGCGCGAAGATTCTGGTTGTCTCCTCGCTGACAAAACTTGGCGCAAAGCATACATTGGATGCGCTTGCATTGGGTGCAGCTGACACATTGCTCAAGCCCAGATCCGGCGGCTTTGACGAGGCATATCGGCTAACGCTACTCAGTAAAATTCGTGCGCTTGGCGTTGGTGAAAACAATTCTGTCCCTGCACCAGCGCTAACCAATTCGCATGATTTTCAAACAGCAATTGAAGCCCGAAAAACTGGATATAAGCGCCCTGAGATCATCGCCATTGGCGCGTCCACTGGCGGCATTCATGCAATCAATATCGTCCTGGCCAACCTGCCCAAAAAATACGACTTGCCAATCGTCATCACTCAGCATTTGCCTGTAAGCTTCGTGCCGATCTTTGCTCGGCAAATTGCAGATGTGTCGGGCCGCAAAACAGTGATTGCAGGCGATGGCACAAGGATTGAGAGCGGCATGATCGTGATAGCGGCCGGTGACGCCCATATGGAATTCACCCGGACTGGCGAGTATGTCTACACAAAAAATAGCGACCTGCCGGCGCAGAGCGGTTGCCTCCCATCGGTGGACCCAATGCTAGCCAGTCTAGCAAAAATATATGATGGCCACGTGCTGGGCGTGATCCTTTCCGGAATGGGCCGTGACGGCGTCAACGGCGCAGACGCGCTATTTGAAGCGGGCGGCACAATCATAGCGCAAGATGCTGCCAGTTCCGCTGTTTGGGGCATGCCCGGCGCTGTATCCAAAGCGGGCCTTGCCAGCGTTTGCTTGCCTCCAGAAGAGATGGCCAGCGCAATCACATTTACCGCTGGGCTTGCCGGATGGAGATAAAAGAAACCTCATTTCAGATCATTGCGGACCTTCTGATTGCCCGCACCGGCCAGCAGCTCACTGAAAACCGCCGCTGGCGAATTGGCACAGCGTTGTCGGGCGTATGTAGAGAAAGTGGCGTCGAAAATGCAGAGCAGCTTGTCTGCCTGTTGGCCGACACAAAAGATCCATTGCTTGAGCGAAAGATCGTCGAAGCCTTGCTGAATAACGAAACCTATTTCTTCCGCGACAAGCCCACATTTGATCAATTGCCGCAGGATATTCTGCCGCTTCTTGCCGAGCGCCGAAAATCGAGCCGCCGCTTGCGGATTTGGAGCGCGGGATGCTCGACTGGCCAAGAAGCGCATTCCATCGCAATGGATTTAGAGCGGCAGCAAGCCCAGTGGGCAGATTGGTCTGTGGAAATCCTTGGAACGGATATCTCTCAACATGCTTTGACCATCGCCTCCAGGGGGCTTTTTAGTCAGTTCGATGTGCAACGCGGCCTCAGCATTCTTCAGACCCTTCAGCATTTCACCGAAGAAAATGACGGTTGGCAATTGTCTGATGACATCCGCAAACACTCACGGTTCATGCAGCACAATATTCTAGACAGGCCGCCCTCAAGCGAAAAATTCGATCTGATTTTGTGCCGCAATGTGCTGCTTTATTTTGACACCCAGACACGCGTCCACGTGCTTGAACGCTTGTTCAGCGCACTGGCGCCGGATGGATTTTTGATGCTCGGCTCTGGAGAGAATATAACGGGGCTAAGCGATAATTTCGCACCCTCAAACGGACGGCTTAGCACCTATGAAGTTGCACCCGGCCTGCGCTATTCCAGCGCAATAAGCGCCGCTTTTTCTCATGCCGACAATACCGCCTAAAAAGGCCCAGATAGGTGATATCACGCAGCAGATGGTAAACGCAGCGTTTACTATAAATTATTGAAATCACCCTAAGCCCCAATTCAAGCATAAAAAGTTTGAATGCGTAGATTGGGAGCAAATTGGTGAAACAGGACCGGAATTCTAGACTGGCCTTGGCGAGCGCGCTTCTCATCTGCACTTGCGCAGGGAATTCTGCATGACTGCAATGTCTGAAATTGACCATGACATCCAAACGACTGAAGCTTTAGACAATATAGCTTCCAGTGATGGCCTGACCCCTAATGCCTATCGCTACCACGATGAAGAGCCAGGCCGGATATTGCGCGCCTTTTCGCGCCTGAGTGAAACACTCAGAGTTGCGCTGATCGTATTCTTGCCTCTTGGGCTGGTGATTTTTGCCACGGGCTTCTCATTTTATATAGTTGGCGATATTTCCAGCTCAATCGCTGGCGGTGATCCTGTTGCCATCGCGGAAGCTGCTCGAACCGCCGACACCCTGCGTTATGTCTTAATCAGCACAGTGATTATCGCCACCCTTATGGCGCTTGCACTTATGATGGCTGTGAAATCGGATGTCATTCATGCATCAAGCAATTTGCTCGATTGCCTTCGCCGAATTGCCAAAGGACAACACGATATTATTGTACCGCACCGCGACCGCAGCGACAATTTTGGCCAGCTTGCCGAAGTTATCGAGGAAGTGCGTTTGGCTGGCATCACATTCGCTTTGATGCATACAGAACGTTCAGCCCGCGCAAGTCAGGAAATAGAAGAACAGGCCCGTCTACACTTACAGCGTGAAGAGGAAGATACGAAAAGAGACGCTATGCTTGCCAATCTGGCCAAGCAATTTGAACGCACCGTTGGCGAAGTGGTCAGCGGCGTTGCGTCCGCGTCCAGTCAATTGCAAGCCACTGCCAGCAAAATGGCGGAAACAGCCGAAGAAACCTCCCGCCAAACATCAGAAGTCGCAAACTCCATGGAAGAAGCCAATGCAGGCGCAACAGCGGCAGCCGCGGCCAGCGATGAATTCGCGCTCTCCATTGGCGAGATCAGCCGCCAGGCCGCATCATCTGCCGAAATGGCCCGCGACGCGACGCAATCTGCCAAGAAGGCCGATGAAACCATCTCTGCGCTCTCCGCTTCTGCTGAAGAAGTCGGCGAGGTTGTTGACCTGATCCATACAATCGCACAGCGCACCAACCTCTTGGCGCTCAATGCATCGATTGAGGCGGCGCGCGGCGGCGAATCTGGCCGCGGGTTTGCCGTGGTTGCATCCGAGGTAAAAGAACTCGCAATGCAGACAAGCCGCGCCACCGATCAAGTCTCTCAGCAAATCCGTTCCATGCAGGACACCACCGGGGCTAGCGTGGCAGCCTTGCGCGCAATCGCCAATCAAATCGCGCAATTGGAAAGCACATCGGTCTCGATCGCCAGTGCGGTGGATCAACAATCCGTCGCAGGCCAAGATTTGGCCCGCAGCATTGATTTGGCAGCCCGCGGTTCAGAGCGCGTCTCCTCCAATATTAGCGACGTGCGCTCTTTGTCGCTTTCGACAGGTGTTGCCGCTTCGCAAGTGCTATCCTCCTCGACAGAGCTTCAGACGCAGGCGTCCACATTGCGCCGTCAAGCCGATGCGTTTTTGGAAAAGATCCGCGACTGATTGAACAGCGCTCTTTCCTAGCTTGAACCACTCAACCGCCGATCAATTGCGCCTTTGCCCGGACCAATTGTTCGCGCGTATCAATGTCAAAGAGATACTCTGGCGCGATTTTTATGGTGTCAGCCGCTGCCAATAAATCACGTGCACCGGCGGCGCCTTTGAGCTTTTCAAGCTCTTTGAAATGACTGGCGGCAAATATTGCGGGCGGCGAACGCCTTGCCCCATTATCCGATGCGATCATCGTATGAGAATTTTCAGGATCAAATTGGCTGACCAGATTTTGCAAATGCGCCAGCGGAACAAATGGCATATCGGCAAGACAAATTAGGAGAGCGTCCGCGGCTTTGTCAGCTGCAAAACGCGCTGCGCATGCAACCGATGTTCCAAGGCCCTCTTCGGCAATTTCATTGACGCAAATATCAAAACCGGCTGCCTGCCATCCTTGGGCACATGGATGGTCATTTTCAGATGTGATTACGGCCGAATGCGCGCGGCCAAGCGGCGCGAGAGCCTCAGAAATATGCAGCCCGAGCATGGTCCCGCCTAAAGGCTGGACAAGCTTGTCGCCGCCAACAAAACGCCGCGATTGCCCGGCGGCGAGCACCGCTACACACAGTGCGGGCCCGCTATTTAACGACATCGCCAAAGTCTTGCCGGTGATAGGTTTCAATCACTTCGCCCAGCGTTGAAAGCGCCAGACTGTCGGGGTCGCGCGAGGAATGAAACAGCCCGATTGGCGCATGGATCTTGGCTATGGCCGTATCGCTGATGCCAGCGGCTTTGAGTGCCTCTGTTCGAGAGGAATGGGCTGTGCGCCCGCCCATGGCGCCTAAATAGAAATGCGGCAATTTCAACGCATACGCCATCAATGCGATTTCCCAGTCGTGATCGTGGAACAGGAAGACGATGGCGGTCCATTTGTCTGCTGTGACCATGCCCGTATCTTCAGGATTGGCGAGTTTCGATGCGGCAATGCGATCCTCGCTCAAGTCCTTAAGCAGCTTTTCGTCAGGGGTTAAAACTTCAACACTCAAATCCATTTGGCGCGCCAATTTCGCAAGCGAAGGCACCGATGCCCCATGGCCGATGATGAGCAATTTCGGTTCGGGCCAATGATGGATCGACACCGTCTTTCCAGCCTCAATCGGCAATTGAATCGAGAACGGTTCCCGCCGTTCAATTGACTGCAAATACAGCGCGCTCAGTTCAGCTGCGTCCAGCGGTAGAAAGTGAATGTCTAAGCCGCCTCCGCAAGGCAATTTGATATCAATATAGGGCGAACCAGAGCCGAAACGGACGACGCGCGGCCTTCCTTCACTCAGCGCATCCAATGCCTCAGCGACAACGGCGTTTTCTATGCAGCCACCCGATAACGAACCTGCAAAACTGCCATCTGCGCTTACGCCCATATGCGTGCCGGGGCCGCGCATGGATGCGCCCTCAACAGCGATAATAGTGACCAGCACCGCTGGTTGCCCCGCGGTCAGGCAGTCATGCACAAAGGTGAAGACGCGCCGGTTATCCAACGCCCATGGATCCTATTGTGACAGTGAGGAAAGATAGGCAATAATCGCCGCACGTTTGTCAGCGTCACTGACCGAGCCTGCCACCATAGTCGTGCCGGGAACTTTCGCGGCTGGATTGGTCAAGAATGCCTCCAGCTCGCCTGCATCCCAAGTTAAGCCTGAATTGGACATCGCCTCTGAATAGCCAAAGCCCTCAAGCGAACCCGCCGCCCGGCCAACCACGCCATGCAGATTGGGACCAATGCCTGATGGCGCGCTGGCCTCTGCCTTATGGCACGCCGTGCATACTGCAAATGCCGCTTTGCCCGCAGCAATCAAATCACCGTTTTGCGCAGCGGGTAGGGCCTCGGATGCAGCGCCATTGACTGGGGCCGGATCACCCGGTTCGCGAATGACGATTTGCTCGACTGGCTCCTGCGTTTCAGAACCGCAAGCAGAAAGGCCAAGCGATGCAAGGCCGATGAGTAGGAC
>CALFEA010000091.1 GCA_937950385.1 uncultured Altererythrobacter sp.
ATGATCACGTTCTGCCCATCGAAGCTGCGGCCATAGACAAGCTCATTCTCCAAAAAGACCACCGGGTCCTCGCAGCGAATGGCGGCCTTCATTAACCCTTTGGCATCGGCCGCATCAAACGGAGCGATCACAATCAGGCCCGGCACGCTGGCATACCAAGGGCCGTAGTTTTGACTGTGCTGCGCGCCAACGCGGCTGGCCGCGCCATTCGGGCCGCGAAAGACAACGGGACAACGCATCTGGCCGCCCGACATATAATTGGTCTTGGCCGCTGAGTTAATGATGTGATCAATGGCCTGCATCGCAAAGTTGAAGGTCATGAACTCTACGATGGGGCGCAATCCGCCCATCGCTGCGCCTGTACCAATTCCGGCAAAGCCATATTCGGTGATGGGCGTATCTATGACTCGCTTAGGACCAAACTCATCGAGCAATCCTTGCGTGACTTTATAAGCGCCTTGATATTCGGCGACTTCCTCGCCCATCACAAACACGCGGTCATCGCGGCGCATTTCTTCCGCCATGGCATCGCGCAAAGCTTCGCGCACGGGCGTACTGGTGAAGCTTGTGCCTTCTGGCACGGATGGATCAGACTTTGGTTGTGTTGTGGGTGCGCTTGCCTCAGGTGCAGCAGGTTCTGGCGCGGCGGCTGGAGTCGGCGCCGGTGCTGGAGCCGCTTCGCTTACCTCGTCGCCCTCGCCTTCCATCGTTGCAATCACAGTGCCAACGGCGACATTCTCTGTCCCCTCAGCGATCATGATTTTGCCAAGCGTGCCTTCGTCAATCGCTTCGAATTCCATCGTCGCTTTGTCAGTTTCAATCTCGGCAATAATATCGCCGGGCGCAATCGCATCGCCTTCAGCCTTCAGCCATTTGGCGAGCGTGCCTTCTTCCATGGTTGGAGAAAGCGCAGGCATTTTGAGTTCAATAGCCATCAGTATTTCTCCACCAGAACATCGGTGTAGAGCTCAGAAGGCTCCGGCTCTGGCGATGTTTCGGCAAAATCAGCAGAGGCAGCAACCCGCGCACGGATCGCCTTGTCGAGAGTTTTCAGATCGGCCTCTGACACCCCGCCATCCATCAGCATTTTCTTCATGCCTTCAATCGGGTCTTGCGTATCGCGTTTTTCCTGCACTTCTTCGCGGCTGCGATATTTTGCAGGGTCAGACATGGAATGCCCGCGGTAACGATAAGTGTTGCACTCGATCAGCACGGGGCCATTGCCCTCGCGCACATGCTTGAACGCGATTTCAGCCGCACCGCGCACTTGCAATACGTCCATGCCATCCACATCCATGCCGGGAATACGAAACGCTGCACCGCGGCGGTAGAATTCTGTTTCGGCGCTGGAGCGAGTGACCGCTGTACCCATCGCATATTGATTGTTCTCAACCACAAACACGATTGGCAAGTTCCAAAGCGCGGCCATGTTGAACGTCTCATAAACTTGGCCTTGGTTGGCTGCACCGTCGCCAAAATAGGCAAGACACAGGCCGCCATCTTCCTTATATTTATGCGCCAGCGCCAATCCGCCGCCAAGCGAGACTTGCGCACCAACA
Organism: uncultured Altererythrobacter sp.; assembly: GCA_937950385.1. Taxonomy (GTDB): domain Bacteria; phylum Pseudomonadota; class Alphaproteobacteria; order Sphingomonadales; family Sphingomonadaceae; genus Erythrobacter. The sequence goes on from CALFEA010000091.1 coordinate 1,560, forward strand.
ATGCCGTGACCGCCGAAAAATTTATGCTCTGTGCTGAACATATGCATGGAGCCGCCCTTGCCTTTAGAGATGCCTGCTTGGCGCCCTGTTAGCTCAGCCATAATAACATTGGGATCAATGCCGTAGGCCAGCATATGGCCATGGTCGCGGTATCCGGTGATTACGCTGTCCCGGTCATTGTCGAGCGCGCTTTGCAAGCCAATCGCAACGGCTTCTTGGCCGATGTAGAGGTGACAAAAGCCGCCGATCAGGCCGAGCCCGTAAAGCTGGCCCGCCTTTTCCTCAAACCGGCGGATAAGCAACATCTGCTCATACAGAGCCATCTTCTCTTCATCTGAAGCATCATAAGCGCCAGCCTTAACATGCGCGTCTTGCAAAGCAGAGAGCGCGAAATCGTCGCTGGTTGAGTTTTTGGAAGACGCCTTTGTGGTCGCCTTTGCTGACTTCTTGGGTGCTTTGGCCAAGCCTTATGTCCTTGTTTTTTGCGCCCCTGGGGAGAATGGAGGCCTGCAATTGCTTTCTTGCGTCCTATAAGACGAAGCGCCAACTTGACGCAACGGCAATGGACCGGTCTGCATACGAAATACCAATACTTATAGGAGAAACGCCTATTATTCGCCCAGCGTAATGACGATCTCGTCGCGGTGAACCACGTTAAGGTTCTTGCGGATCAATTCACCTGCCAAATCAGCATCTGCACCCTGCATGTCGAGCAATTCAACACGGTGCGCCAGCTCATCGCGGTGCTGCGAAAGCTTGGCAATATGCTCGGTGCGCTCTTCCAGGACGTTGGCGTTTTCGTTCCAAGCCAGAAGCCCCGTTGGCCCAGCAATCGCCAGCGCTGCCAGCAAAAGCAAAATGGCCAACGCACCCATTTGCCTGGTCTGATCAGGCGAAAGCCGCGAAAGCGCTTTGTTGATGGAACCTACCTTGGGCATGCCCCTCTAGAATCATAGTTGATTCGCGGGCGCAAGCACTTTCTTGCGATATGCGTATTAATCGCGGTGATTTGACCGATTTTAGTAGCTTCGCGGCAATCCGAGCACATGCTCCGCCAAATAGGACAGGATCAAATTGGTTGAGATCGGTGCGACGGTGTAAAGCCTAGCCTCGCGGAATTTGCGCTCCACATCATATTCTTCTGCAAAACCGAATCCGCCATGCGTCTGCACGCACATATCCGCCGCTGACCAGCTGGCCTCTGATGCGAGCATTTTGGCCATATTCGCCTCAGCCCCGGCATTGCCGCCTTGGTCAAAAACCTCGGCGGCATGACGCACCATCAATTCTGCCGCACAGGTCTGAGCATAAGATCGCGCGATTGGGAATTGCACGCCTTGGTTTTTACCGATGGGTCCAGAAAACACCTCGCGTTCATTGGCATAGGCTGTGGCCTTTTCAATGAACCATTTCGCATCGCCAATGCACTCAGCTGCGATCAACACGCGCTCTGCATTCATTCCGGAGAGGATATAGCGAAAGCCCTTGCCCTCCTCGCCGATCAGCGCGCTGGCCGGTATCCGCATATCATCGAAAAACACCTCGGTCGTCGAATGGTTCATCATGGTGCGAATAGGCTTGATCGTCAGACCATTGCCCAGTGCCTCTTGCATGTTCACCAGAAACAGCGAGAGCCCGTCGGTTTTCTTTACGACCTCATCCTTGGGCGTGGTTCGCGCGAGCAGCATCATAAGGTCGGAATGTTCCGCGCGGCTGGTCCAGATTTTCTGGCCATTGATGACAGATTCATCGCCTTCACGCACCGCTCGCGTTTTCAGGCTCAGCGTATCTGTTCCGCTGGTCGGCTCAGAAACGCCGAACGCCTGCAACCGCAAGTCACCGCTCGCGATCTTGGGCAGATATTCCGATTTTTGCGCCTCTGATCCATAACGCAGCAATGTGTTCATCACATACATTTGCGCATGCGCGGCCGCGCCATTGCAGCCAGCCGCCTGTATTTCTTCCATGATGACGCAGGCTGCATCCAGCTTCAGCCCGCTGCCGCCGAACTCTTCTGGGATCAACGCTGCGAGAAAGCCAGATTTCGTCAGCGCATCGACAAATTCAGCTGGATAGGCACGGTCGCGGTCTTTGGCTCGCCAGTATTCGCCTGGAAATTCCTCGCACAATGCGCGCACCGCGCGGCGGATTTCGGCAAGTTCGTCAGTGTCCAATTGCATCGCAGCATACGTCCTTTTGAATTTGACTGCTGATTGCCTGCAAGCGAGCGCCAAGTCCACCTAGCCGATTTGATAGAACGCATAATTTCGTACTGGAACAAATTTGGTGGGCAGTTTAGGTCAGTTTCATATCGGAGACTTAATGCTTATGAAGATCTTATCCCATGATCCCGCCCGCTTTGCCGATATCCCTGACTATCCCTTTGCGGAAAATTGGACGGATATTGATTTGGGAGACGGGCGGCGTGCTCGGATGCATTATGTCGATGAGGGCGCAAAGGATGCACCGCCAGTGCTATTGTTCCACGGCGAGCCAAGTTGGAGTTTTCTCTACCGCAAGATGATCCCGCTGCTGGTGGATGCTGGATTTCGCGTGCTTGCGCCCGATCTCATTGGCTTTGGCAAAAGCGACAAACCTGATGATATCGCCTTCTACACATATGAGCGGCACTTAAGCTGGCTTAGCCAATGCCGTGATGCAGTCTGCCCTCAGCCAGCCGCTTTGTTCTGTCAGGATTGGGGCGGTTTGCTCGGCCTCAATTTGGTGGGCAACAATCCAGATGATTTCGCATGCGTCGTCGCCAGCAACACATTCTTGCCTACGGGCGGAACGCCGTCACCTGCGTTTTTAGCGTGGCAAGAATTTGCCAAGAGCAGCCCAGACTTTAAAATTGGGGGTGTGCTCAATGGTGCCTGCCAAACTGACCTTAGCGAAGCGGAGATCGATGCTTACAACGCGCCCTTCCCCGACGAAGCTAGCAAGGCGGGCGCACGCGCTTTTCCGGCATTGGTTCCGGTTGAAGACGGCATGGCGGGGATCGCTGAAAACATCGCAGCATGGGAAGGCTTAGCAACCTATGGCAAACCGTTCCTGACGCTGTTTGGTGAGAATGACCCTGTTACCGGCGGCCTATCGCAGCCTTTGATTGACCGGATCGCAGGGGCGAAGGATCAGCCCCATGCAATGCTGCCGGATTGCGGACATTTTTGTCAGGAAGATCAGCCAAAAGAATTGGCACAAGGCGTGATTGATACCGCACGCAAAGCGGGCTTTCTAAACTGAGCCATACACCAGCCTCTGACGCACAACCATTGGACAATCCAGCTGGCGCGCCGCTATCCCGATTTGAGGAATATGCGCTGGCCATCGTGGTCGCGCTGTCTGTTGCTAATGCCTATTACATTCACCCGATTATTTCCGAAGTTGCGGATCATTTTTCGATCAGTAAAGCGGCGATCGGGATTGTACCCACCCTCAATCAATTGGCGCTGGCGGCCGGGATATTGTTCCTGCTGCCGCTGGGTGACAGGGTCGGCAATCGGACTTTGGTGTTTATCTTCTCTGGCTTACAAGCAGCGTGCCTTTTGGTTATGGCACTGGCTCCAAACTTTGTGACCTTTACCGCTGCATCGACCTTACTGGGCACAGTGACCATCGCGCCTTATTTGTTGCCCGCCTATGCCTCCAAACGCACGCCTCCTGAGCAATTGGGCCGCGTCACGGCTTTATTAACCGCAGGGATATTGTTCGGCATATTGTATGCGCGGGTGGGCGCCGGTGTGATCGCTGAATATCTCGGCTGGCAGATTGTCTATTACCTCGCCAGCGGTCTGATGTTGGTGCTGGTCCTTACATTGCGTTTCTTGATGCGCGCTAAGGCAAAGCCAAAAGCTGATGCGCCTGCACAAGAAGCCTATGGCAAATTGCTCGCCTCGCTAGTACCCTTGGTGAAACAGCATCCAGAAGCGGCTCTATCGGGCTGCATCCAAGCCCTGAATTTCGGTATGTTCATCGCGATTTGGCTGGGCCTTGCGCTGCATCTTCCCAGCGAAGAAATGGGCTATAGCTTAGACATAGTGGGATATCTTGCGTTCACCGCAGGGCTTAGCATGGTGACCACCCCAAGGTTGGGCGTGTGGGCGGATAAAATGGGGCCAGAAACCGCGCGCATGATCCTAACATTGGTTCAAATTGCAGCAGCGGCGTTGTTGTTTGTGTTTGGGTGGAATTTGGCGCTGCTGATGATCCCGATCCTTATGAACACGGTTGCCGGGCCGGTAATTGACGTGACTGGCCGCATGACCATCCTGCGCCTAGAACCCGCCATTCGCACCAGAATGATGACCGTTTATGTGGTCATAATGTTCACCGGCGGCGCGATCGCAAGCACGATGGCGACGGCCGCTTATGACATCGCTGGATGGGCTGGCAATTGCGCGATTGCCTTTGGTTTTGCGCTTGGCGCGGCGAGTTTAAGCTGGTTTGCAAAGGCCAAAAGAAATCGCGAACACACACCTCAAAACGCAGTTTGAGATGATGAGGCCAAACAAGGCCAAACGAGGCCAAAGCCGAGATGGTAAGGCAAACGCCTGAATTAGCTCCCAATTGGCCCCCAATTAGCTAGGCAAAAGCGCGTTAAAAACGCGGGACCGTTAACGTCGAAAGAGCGGGCATTTCCAAAATTGCAGTAAGCGGCGGCTCGTTGCGCGCAGGCGACGTGATCAGCACAGGCAAGAAAAGTCGCGCCGTTTTGGTCCGCGGCGGCGAATATGTTGTGATCTCACCCAATAGCCGCCTACGAATTGCAAAACCGAAAACGCGCAACGGCGTCGTTCAATTCTTTGAAGAAGTCGGCAGCGTTTTGTTCCGCATCGATAAAAAGTCGACCCCGCATTTTGGTGTCGACACGCCTTACCTCGTCGCTGTTGTAAAAGGCACAACCTTCAGCGTGACAGTCAGCGAATCTGGCACAGCTGTTCAAGTCGCGACCCGCGACGGCGGGGCGACCCAATTGCTCTCGCCTGGCATGATCGGCATGGTTGAAGCCTCGCAGCAATTCCGTCTCAATATTGCAGGCCCTGAAAACCGGGTCATTGATAGTCCAAATGCACCTGCCGGAAGCAAAGCGACGCCAAAGCCAATGAGCGAGGCAAAACTGGTATCAATCGCCAGCAAGAGCTTTGACGGGACGATTGAGAAATCGGCATCATCGCGCCCAGTATCGCTATCCAAAGCCACTGGAAGGATGATTTCGGGCACTGTATCGGCAATCAAGCCGAGCGAGGCCAAAGCAAACTCGGGCGTAGCGATTGCAGGCGCGAAATCGGCGCAACCAGCGGTCCTCGTTCAATCTGATTTGGCCGCAAACGGCAATTCCGCTGCAAATAATGCTGGCGGGAATGGTCAAGGCAATTCGGGAAGCGACATCTCTGGCTCTAAGGGCAATTCATCCTCGGCATTGGGCGCAGCTTTAATTGCATCGAGCCAAGCCGTCGCCAATCCGCGCCAGAATGCAATCGCCAATGCGGCGGTGAACGCGGCTGTTAATTCCGCTGCGGTCAATGGCGGTTCAAATGGCAATGGAAACGCCACAGCAAATGCCAATAGCAATGCCGGCGGCAATGGCATGGGTAACGTTTTAGACGATATCGTGACCTCTGGCGATTTGGAAGTTTCAGGCGGCTCAGCGGCAAATGGAAACGGCAATGGCAATGGCAATGGCAATGCTAACAGCAACGCTGGCGGAAACGGTAGCGGCGGTAATAGCGGCAATGGCAATTCGGGCGGCGGCGAAATGGCTCCGGATGCTCCCGATGGGCTAGATCCGCTTGGTGGAAGCGTTGTTGGTAACGATAGCGGCTTTGAAGAATGGAGAAACAACCGGGGCAACAATGCCAATGGCCGCGGCGGTCAGGGCCAAGGTCGCGGTAATGGGAATCAAGGCGGCAATGACGATGACGACGATGATGACGATGATGATGACAACAACGGCCGAGGCAATGGCCGGGGCAACAATGGCAATGGAAACGGCGGCAGCAATAACGGCGACGACGACTAACTAAGGCTCTGCCGATAACTCTTGGCAAACCAGCCGCTAGATAGTTAACCGTTTTTTGAGCGACCTGCGCTATCACCCGTGTTCGACAGGACGGACACGCTTTTGACCAAACTACCTTTTCCTCGCTGGCTTCACATGCCGCAAAAGCAGTTGTCCGCTTGGGCGTTATCTTTAGTGGCGGCGCTGCTGATGGCGATCCTTGGGATTGGCGTTCAGCTCGAGGATCAACTTAAAAATTGGCGCGACAGCGTTAACCAGAAACCTGCTTCCGGTGAACTGGTTCTGGTTGAGATCGATGCCCGCTCGCTGCAAGCAATCGACAGCTGGCCTTGGCCGCGCAAGCACTATGCCGATGCTATTGCAAAGTTGAACGCTGCGGGCGTGACGCAAATTGCCTTCGACATCGACTTTTCCGCGCACTCATATCCAGCCCAGGACAAAGCCTTTGCTGATGCAATTGCGGCCTCAGAGGCGACGGTTATCCTGCCCACTTTAAAACAGAGCGAAACGCGAGGAAGCGACACAGACGTTGAGAGCTTTCCAATTCCGATTTTGGCAGAAAATGCATTCCTCGCCTCGGTTAATGTGAAAGCCGATTTTGACGGCCAGCTCAACCATTACCAATATGGCACCAAAACCGGAGGCATCCCCCGCCCTTCTCTTGCCAGCATGCTGTCCGGTTCAGCGGGCAATATTGAAGAAAGCTTTGCGATCAATCAGGCAATCGATCCTGTCAGCATCCCGCGCATTAGCTTTGTCGATTTGGTCAATAACGATCCGATGACCCAGCAGTTGAACGGCAAAAAAGTGATGATTGGGGCAACCGCGATTGAACTGGGCGACCGCTATCCCATTCGCAGATTTGGCGTTGTGCCCGGCGTTGTGATCCAAGCATTGGCGACAGAAAGCCTGCTCCAAGGCGCTGTAGCGCGCGATTTGGGCCCGATGCTCTCTTTGCTTTTTGCCGCCGGCTTGCTGCTATTTTGCTTCCAAGTGCTCAAGATACGCCGCGTGTTTCTTGCCAGTGCAGTTATCGCAATCAGCATGTCTGGGCTTTTGATTGCGTTAGAGGCAGCGCATATCGCGACTTATTCCAACGTGCCAATGCTGGCGTTCCTGGCAATATTTTTGACGCTGCAAAAGTTCTTCGTCACTTCCACTGCTTTGCGCCGGAGCCAATCGCATAACGCACAAAGCGGCCTACCCAATGAAGCTGCCATGCAGAGCTTCATTGGGGATAAAGCACATCTTCCGGTCATCGTGGCAAAGATCGACAATTTCAGCGATGTAGCCGCTTTGACAAACAAAACCTCGCGCGCTGAGCTCTTTACAAGCCTAGCACAACGTTTGAGCTTTCTTGCGATGAGAGAAAAGGTCTTTCACCTTGATGCAGACAGCTTCGCCTGGGTGCTGGAGGATGGAAGTGCCAGTTCGGTCGAGGCGCATTGCGAAACCGCAGCGGCGCTTTTTCAATCTCCGTTTATGGCGGGCAATAAGAAGCTTAGCGTAAAGGCTGTTTTTGGCGCTTCGATTGGGCAGATTGATCAGTCGAAAATGGCGGCAGATCAGGCGTCTGCAAAAAATGAACGCTGGGCTTGGCATGATGATACAGCGCAGGACAAAGTCGACTTTCAGCAGAGCCTCCTTGTGGATCTCGAAAGCGCGCTTTCTAGCGGTGACGTCACAACCGTATTCCAACCCAAATGGGATTTGGCCATGGACCGTGTTCAAGGCGCAGAGGCATTGGTTCGGTGGGAACACAAGGATTTCGGATTTGTCAGTCCAGAGATTTTCATCCCTCTGCTTGAGCGCGAAAACCGCATTGATGAGCTGACCCTCCACGTTTTGCGCAGCGCGATTGCAAGCCTGACAAATTGGAACACGGTTTATCCAGACTTGAATTGCTCGGTGAATATTTCTGCCGCTCTTTTGGGCAATGCGCGCTTTGTTGAAAACGCAATCGAAGAGGTTGTGTGCTCAGACATTGCCGCGAAACAGATTGTTTTCGAAGTGACTGAGACCGCAACCCTCGCAGATCAAGACGCAACGGTAGCGGCTCTGGAACGCATTCGCGCAGCTGGCATCAAAGTGTCGATCGATGATTACGGAACGGGGCAATCAACATTGTCTTATCTCCAACGACTGCCGATTGACGAAATCAAAATCGATCAAAGCTTTGTTAAAAATATGGTCAAAGAAAAAGGCAAC